>CANQLN010000044.1 GCA_947624695.1 uncultured Bacilli bacterium | reverse complement strand
AAGATGAAGCATTTGTAAGAGCCTTAAGAGAGCGAGAAGCTTATAAGAATGGAGTAAAGAATACAGCCATTTCGATGATTAAAAAAAACTACCCATTAAAAGATATTGCTGAAATAACTAAATTAAGTATAAAAGAATTAAAGAAATTAGTAGTTAAATAAATATGATAAATGAGGTATAATATATATATGGTAATCTTGATATTAAAGAGATGTCGCGGAATAACAGCAGCAATGCGTGGAATGTCAATAGTAACGGCAATGTGAACAACAACGGCTTCAGCAATACGAATTCGGTTCGCCCGAGACTTCTATAACTTGAATGAAAGTATGGTTAAGATTATGCTTTAGGGAAGATAGAAGACAAAGATTATCTAGGATTTTTAATCCGAAACAAAAACAGAGATGATTTACTTTACGAAGTAGTCTAGAAACTCTGTTATTTTTTTGGAATTCTCGCGAGATGAGAATTTTATTGTTTAAAGATTTCTAATTTAATGATATAATCAATTTAGAATGGAGTGATGGTAGAAAGAAAAATAAACTAAAATTATCAGACATACGACAAAAAAAGAAGAAGGTGGCAGATATTAAAAATGATTTTGTAGAATTAAGAAAGTCGGGAAAATTTTATAATGTTTTTGGCGATGATGCAATAATTATTCATTATCTAACAAGTTATAAAATAGTGGCCGAAAAAGGGGGAGTAGGTTTTCCAGAAACAGCCTATAATAAAGTTATTAATGCTTTAGAAGATGCGGAAATATCTTATAGAGTTTTTGAAAAAGGAGAATTAAAAGAAGAAAAAGACTTTAAAAAAATTAATAGTTATAAAGGAGTCTTAAAAAAAGGAATAACTACTTTATCTATCGAAGAACGATTTCAAAAAATTGAAAATAAAATTAAAAATTTAAATGCTAAAGAACTTGACCGGGTACTTGAAGCGATTGAAGATGCAATATCGAACTGAAAAATTTTTAATAATTAAAAACATGAAAAAATTTATCTTAGGATTAGAAACAATGTTGACGAATTTTCCCAGGAAAGATTTTTTAAATAAAGATATGATATATAAAGATGCTTTAAGAGTTTTAGAACTAGTTTATATTGCTAATGAAGTAGATGATCTAAAAAGAAAAAAAGATTTTCAAATTGAAATTATTAGCAAACTTAATATGTTGGATTTTTATTTAGAAAGAGCTTATAAAAAGAAATATATCAATGAAAAACAATGTTTAGCTAAGTCTAATGAATTAGAAGTAATTTCGAGAATGGTTTATAAATGGATTAAAAATAGTTTAACGGAAAATAAAAGTAATGAATGAATATTGCAACTTAGAAACCATTTTAACTTTATATGAACAAGAAATATCTAAAAATGTTAAAAATAAACATAAAGTTTTTATGTTTGAAAGAAATAAATTTCAAAATATTGAACATATTTTATATATTTTAAAAAGTGGAATATATGAAGGTGGACGTTATAATATATTTTTAATTAAAGAACCTAAACATCGCATAGTAATGGCTTTAGATATTACTGATAAAATAATTAATCATTTTATTGCCCGTTATGTTTTAGAAAAAAATTTAGTTAAGTATTTAGATGATCGCAATGTGGCAACTAGAAAAGGTATGGGAACAGATTATGGTATTAAATTAGTTAAAAAATATTTAGAGTTAAATAAAAAATATAATACTTTTTATATTTTAAAGTTAGATATTAGTAAATATTTTTATTCGATTGATCATGAAGTTTTAAAAACATTAGTAAAAGATAAATTAACTGAAGAAGAATTTCGATTTTTAAGTATTATTATTGATAGTACTAATAAACCTTATGTTAATAAACGTATAGCGCACATTAAAGAAAATTATTTAAAGAAACATCCCGAATTTACTAAAGATGTTTCCTCTTTACCTTTTTATGAAGAAGGAAAAGGTTTACCTATTGGTAATATGACTAGTCAATTTTTATCAATCTATTATCTTTATGAATTAGACCATTATATTGTTCATAACTTACATGTTAAACATTATATTCGGTATATGGATGATTTTGTTTTAATTCATCCTGATAAAAAAGTTTTAGAGAAAGCTCGAGATGAAATAGCAAAAATTTTAGAAGAAAAATATAAATTAAAATTGAATGCTAAAAAAACAAAGATTGTTAAATGTAATGAAGGTTTTTCTTTTTTAGGCTATAATTATAAAGTAATTAATAAAAAGACAATAGTTAAATTAAGAAGAGCAGCTTATGAGAAAACGAAAAAAAGAGTTAAGAAAACGTATTATATGTATAAAAAAGGTTTTATTGATTTTAATTCCGCATTTTGTTCCATTATGTCTTATTGGTATAATCGAAAATATGGGAGCAGAATGAAAGTAAGAAGAGCAATTAATAAATATTGGTTTGAAAGGTTTAATAATGAAATATCGAAATAGATACATATTTATTAAAAGAACTTATCCTAAGACAATTATATTATTTGAAAATAATGGCAAGTATAGAGGTTATAGTTTAGATGAAGAATTTTTAAATTTTTTGAAATTCAAATCACTTAAAAGTTTAGATTATTTCCATATAAATTATTTAGTTGTCCAAAATATGGAAATATTAGAGCATAAAGTTTTTACCCCAAATTTATATGATCTATATTATTTACGGTTTAGAATCTTAAAAGTATTAAAGGCCATAAAAAATAAAAAATTGTAATTTATTTTTGGAATTATAATTCGGCATTTACAACATTTAATATTTTAATGGTTTATTACTTGTTTCAAACTTAGCACTTGCATTTTGACTATGTAAATCATAAAGGTAAGCACATTTAAGCTCGAGATTATAGGTTAGAGTGTTCTTTAAAGGAGTAAGAGGAATAGTTACTTCTTTTTTAACCTTGTTTAAATATTGTTGACCCTTTTTGGTAAAACCTAAGACTTTAAGATATTCTAAAGATAAATTTTGAACATCACTTTTTTTAAGACCTACTAAAATATGAATAAGCATTCTTCTTATTTTATTATAAGTATAGCGTTTTGATTTGGTTTTAGTTATTAATTCTTCTAAAGAATTAGAACTTAAAATAACTTTTTTAAGCCGGTTATCAATACCTTCTGTGACATCTAAATAAATATCTAAGTTATCTTCCGTAATTATTTTATATTTTAAATAAGGGAAATAATCTTCTAAAGTGATATTTTCCATTTTTGATAAAGTACTTTCAGGAACATATTTGGCTATATCTTGCTTATTTTTTAATTTTTCTCTAATATTTGAGGCACTGACAATTTTTTCGTTAGAAGCGGTATCTAAATAATCATTAGTCCTTTTAATTGAAAGAGGAATAATTTTATAATGATTATTTTTAATGGCTTTAAGGTAAGATATTCCAAGTAAATCATTAGGCTTAAAAGGAAAAGTGATATCTAAAGCTTTAGCTAAAGAAGTAGGGTAATTAATTCCCATATTAAGATATTGTTGGACTTTTTTATTATATTCTTTTTCTTGCGTAATTTGATAGGTGGCTATTTTTTCTAAAGTAGCAAGGTCATTAGATTCGCTTCCAAAAACTAAATATTCACATTTTACGGCATTTAAAATTTTTAAAGCGGCCTCGGCAAAGATATCGGCACTTTGAGTTCCAAAGACAAAGGGAAGTTCCAAAACTAAGTCAATCCCCGCTTCTAAAGCGAGTCTGGTTTTATTTTCTTTTGAAATAATAGAAATTTCTCCGCGTTCTAAAAAGTAGCCATTTAAAACTAAAACAATTAAAGAGTCCGGAAACATTTCTTTAATTTTTTCTATATGGTATACATGACCATTGTGAAAAGGATTATATTCACAAATAATACCGATTATTTTCATAAACATCACTAAAGTTAATATAGCAATTTCTCTTGATATTGTCAAATTAGAAATATTTATAGTATAATCATTTTGAGGTGGTTAGCCATGATTATGGGTATTGTAGGCCCAACGGGAGTAGGGAAAACTAAACTAAGTATTATGTTGGCTAAAAAATATCAAGCAATAATTATTAATGCCGATGCTTGTCAAGTTTATAAAGAGTTAAATATTGGGACAGCTAAAATAAAAGAAGAAGAAAAAGAAGGCATTGGGCATTATCTTTTAGACATAAAAGAAGTTACTGATGATTATAGTGTTTGTGATTATCAAAAAGATATTCGAAAACTTTTAAATAAATATCAAGGTCAAAATATCATTTTAGTAGGGGGAACAGGTCTTTATTTAAAAAGTGCTTTATATGATTATGAATTTAGTCCTCTAGAAGTTAAAGATTATTCCGCTTATTCTAATGAAGAACTTTATGAAATGGCTAAAAAGGTAGATTCCAATTTGGTGATTGATAAACATAACCGAAGAAGACTTGAAAACTATTTAAATAGAGTTAATAAGAAAATAAAAGAGCCAAAACTTTTATATGATGTTAAATTTATTGGTCTTACTACTGATCGTCAAACTTTATATAAGAGAATAGACCAAAGAGTAGAGGAAATGTTTAAAGAAGGCCTTTTAGAAGAAGTAAAGGGGTTATATCAAAAATATGGTCTTACGAAAATATTAAGTAGAGCTATTGGCTATAAAGAGATTATTAAATATTTGGATGGGGAAATAACTTTAGAAGAAGCTAAGGAAGAAATTAAGAAAAATTCGCGCCATTATGCGAAAAGACAATACACCTGGTTTAATAATCAAATGCCTATTAAGTGGTTTGAAACTAATTTTGAAAATTTTTCCAAAACTTATCAAGAAATAATTAATTATATTGAAAAAGATGCTTAAGCGGCATCTTTAAATTCTAAATAAATGGCTTTATTAAAGTTATGTTCTTCCACATTAACTTCTCCGGCATCGGCCTTTTTTAATTCTTCATTAGTAACTAAGAAATATTTATGATAGAGATAATCTTTACCATCACTACTAACGGGGTCATCCCAAGTAAGATCTAAATGTAACCATTCATCACCAATTTTTACGGCATTCCAAACATGGCCATTAGATTCATAACTTATCTCTTCTTTGGTGGTAGCAATTTTATAATTTTGATAATTTAATTTAGATAAGATAATACTCATTAAATCAGCATAACCATTACAAGTAGCATAACCCTCTGCAACTGGTCCATAAGCATTATAAGAACGATAATTACTTTCTCCTGTATCATTTCTTACGGTATCATATTTGGTATTATTAATAATATAATCATGAATTTTTTTAATATTTTCAAAGTCATCTAAATTAGAATCATAAAATTCTTTAATAACCTTATCAACATAATTATTAATAATGTCTTTTTCTTCATTAGTATAAAGATAGTCTACATTAATAGTTATTTCTCCTGATTCTTTAATCGATGTTTTTAAAGAGTTAAAACTATTATAAGGATGCACAAAATTATTAATATGGGTTAGGGTAAATTCATCTTTTGTTATATTAGTTATATCATTCATACATTCTGTATATTCACTAGGACAATAAAAAGTAAATTCTTCCCAGCCTTGATTAATAACACTATAAACAATATCAGTCAAATCTTCATAAGAATATGGAATATAATCTTTACTATTTTTAATATATAAAAAGTCATAATTTTTAGTATATTCATTGCCTTTTTCAATCGTTAAAACGGGTTTATTAGAAATTGTTTTAGCTAAAAAGTCCGTTATTGTTCCGGCATTAAGTAAAATAACTAAAATAAGTCCATAACAAATTAAAGGAATAATAAATTTTCTCATAGAAATCACCCCCTAATTATATCATAAAAAAAATAAAGTAGTAAACTACTTCATATTTTTTATTTTTGCATTTAATCTTTGTTTTTCACGATCAACTTTATTTTCTTTAATTAAACCTTTTTGTAAAGCGGAGTCAATCGTTTTTTGGAAATCTTTGAAGATCTTATTAGCGTCTTCTTTATTTCCTCCAGCGATTGCCTTTTCACATGATTTGATTAAATTTTTTACACGCATCTTTAGTTCATGATTTTCTTCTGTTTTTTTGGCAATAACTTTAACAGCTTTTTTTGAACTTTTGATATTTGGCAATTAAATCCCTCCTTAAAAATTCATATTAATTTTACCAAAAAATATGCTATTGTGCAAGGAAATTAAGCGGGTAATTGGAAAAAGCTGAAATTTAGTTTAAATTTTAAAATTAAATTTGTTAATAATAAGACATAATTAGACATAATAATTGGCTATCTTTATCTATAATATAAGTGGTGAGGATAATGAAACGGTTTAAAAGTAAAAAGAAACATTCTCGGGGCATTATATATTTAGGTGTTTTTTTAATAAGTGTAGCGTTATCTTCGAAATTTTTATATGACCATAATATGATTAATAATGATACTTTAATTAGTTTTTTAATGAATGATAATTTTGGAAGTTATCAAAATAATTTAAGTGATGTCGATTTTCTTTTAAAATATGCTTTTAATATTGATACTTCCGAAAGTATTCCCATTATGAAAGAAGAGAAAGAAGAAAATAAAAGGGAAGATGAGAATGAAACTTTTAGGGATCCTATTTTATATATTTATAATACCCATCAAGAAGAAAAATATCAAAGTAATTTATTAGAGCCTTATAATATTTCGGCTGGAGTTTTTGTAGCCAGTAAAATGCTAAAAGAATATTTAGAAAGTGAAGGTATTCCTGCGATTGTGGAAGAGAATAATATTGCGGATGCCCTTCATGCTTTAAATTTAAAATATGGAAGTAGTTATAAAATATCTAGAAGTTTTATGGAAAGTGCCAAAGAGCAAAACCCCTCTTTAAAATATTATATTGACTTGCATCGGGACTCTTCCGTTTATGATAAAACGACGACGACGATAAATGCCGAAAAGTATGCGCGTCTTTTATTTGTCGTGGGTCTTGACCATGATAATTATGAACCAAATTTAAATTTAGCCACTAAGTTACGAAGTAAAATTGATGCTTACAATGATACATTATGCCGAGGAATTATGAAAAAAAGTGGGAAAGGTGTAAATGGCATCTACAATCAAGACTTTAGTGAGTATGCGATGCTAATTGAAGTAGGAGGACAATATAATAATATTAGTGAGGTTAATAATACTTTAAAAGTTTTAGCAAAAATACTTGCGGATTTTATTCGGGAGGAAGAAAATGGGTAAGCGGAAAAAGACTAATCCAGTTTTAAAAATTTTAGGGGTGCTCTTTGTCATTTTTATGGCTTTGTATATTGCGAGCACCAGTGGTTATTATGAAAGTAAAATAAGAGATAAAGTGGTGGTTACAGAAGAAGGAATAAAAGAGTTTGAAAGTAAAGTGCAAAATGGGGAAGACATTGATATTACGTCTTTTTTAAATACGAAAAGACCTGATTACAGTAGTCCTATATCTAAACTCGGAGATAATGTAACTAGAACTTTTCAAAATGTGGTTTTTGAAGGTTCAAAATTTCTTGCTGATATTCTGAAGTCCCTCTTTTAAAAAACTAATTTATATTGTATAATGATACTAGAGAAAGTAAGGGTCGATTAAATGAAGGTGTTGTGTATTGGCAGCTCATTACTTGAAACTACTTGTTCAATTAATGAAGCAATAAAAGAAAACCAAACGATAAGAATAACAGAAAAAAATGAATGTGGAGGAGGACACGCCGGGAATATTGCTTATTTACTGGGTAAATGGGGTGTCGAAACTTATAGTGCCAGTATTATGGGGGCTGTTGA
>CANQLN010000043.1 GCA_947624695.1 uncultured Bacilli bacterium | reverse complement strand
CTAACACTTTTTATTTTTCAAGTTTTTTTAATTTTTATTTAAAACTAAAGACTTTTCGTTAGAAATTTGGTACAATATAATTGAGAGTAAAGGGTGTTATTTATGAATAATGAAAATAATAATAATAATATATTAAATAATAATGGCGGAGTACCACCACAAGGAGTGACTCCAACACCTATGCTAGAGTCTAATATAAATTCTAATCCTAGTGCTGTACCAATGCCAGAAGTAAGGGTGAACACTAACAATGTAACTCCCATTCCAGAGGTTTTACCAAATCCCAATGTTATGCCTACTCAAAGTATTTCTAATGAACCGATAGATACTTTGTTTTCGGATAACATTCCTCCAGTTAACAACCAAATGCCTTATGTTCAACCAGTATCTAATGTTAATATGGTAGGTCAAACGCCAACACCTAATTATGCTAATCCCTTAAGTGATGAGGAACTTTTAAGATGCTTTGTTGGTAATAATTATGATAAAATTACCAAAAGACCTTTTAACTTTGCCGGTTTCTTTTTAGGAACCTTATATATGTTTTATCGGAAGATGTTCTTATATGCGCTTATTTTATTTACAGGTAGTTTAATAATTTCTAGTGTTATTAATAATTATTTTATATCACTATTATTTAATGTTTTAGTAGGACTTTTAGTTAATAAAGTTTATTTATATTATGCGAAGCAAAAAATAGCTAAAATTAAAGCTAATAATGTCGGTAAAAGTCCAGAAGAAATAAAAAGTATCTGTGCTAGTAAAGGAGGAACTAGTATCGGTAAGTCTTTCTTAGGTTTCTTAGCGGAAATAGGCATTGTTATTTTAGTTTTAATTGTGATGATACTAATGGGGATTAATACCATTTTTAAAGATTTTCTTGATCCAAATAATTGGAATATATCTATTAATAATGGGGATATTAATGATGTAGATAATTCTTTCCATCAAAATAATGGGGAAGAGGAAGAGAATAAAGAAACTTTATTAGAAGATGTTATTGTTACTGGTCATGCTTGTTTGGGATCTAAATGTAGTATTTCTATTGAAGATGCTGATGGCAAGGAAGATAATTATGCTTTTGATGAAAGTAATGATGAACTATTAACATCTTTGGGAGACTATAGTGATTATATTAAATTAAATATCTATTATACTTCTAAAGATAGTGATAAAACGATTACTAAATATCAAATAATTAACAAAAATAATAATGAAGATATAAGTAATGTTCGAAATGAAGAGGCCCTAAGAGATAAATTAGGTTTATATTCTACTGGTATTCATACAGGAACATTTACCTTAAAAGATATAGGAACTACAGGGGCCGGTTATAATAATGGTCAGTCTTATACTTATACTACTTATACATTTACCGATAGTAAAAATATAGAATATGAAATGGAATATAATAATTCTAATGGCCTTCTTAATTTAATTGAAGGTAATAAATATTCTGTTACTTTTGAAGTTACTAAAGGTACCTTTGATTATGAATTTAAAATTAAATCAGTTGTAACTTTTTAAGATAAGATAAGCCTCACGGCTTATCTTTCCTGCTTCATCAGATTTCACTCCTCCATAGGCCATATTTCCGACAGTCGCTGCCGTACTTGTTTTTATTTTTTGCTTTTCCCTAGGTACATTTTAATCATACCGTGCGAACAAATGAATGCCAATATAAATTTTCACTTTTTGTATGACTTTCCTATTGTATAAAAAAAAGAGAAGCGAACCTCTCTTTCTATTTAGGCTGCTGCTGGGCCAGTATCTCCCGTTGGACCAGTAGGACCTGTAGGACCAGTAGGACCCGTTGGGCCAGTTTCTCCATCAGCTCCCGCCGGACCAGCAGGACCTTGAATACCTTGTTCTCCAGTGGCACCGGTATCTCCAGTAGGTCCAGTTTCTCCCGTAGGACCCGTAGCTCCGGTTGGACCAGTAGGACCTATAGGACCAGTTTCACCAACTAAACCTTGGATACCTTGAATACCTTGATCACCTGTAGGACCGGTAGCACCAGTTGCTCGATTGCCTAAATCTTCATTTATTTTAAATAGTAAAATTCCATATTATTTTTATATCTCTAGTATTTTTTTCTTCATTATAAGAACCGATAACAATCTTGTCGATAAATTCATTAACTATTTCAATATTTAATTTATCAATATGACGATATTTTTTAAATATATCCTTTTGTGATTTTAGGAGATTTTGCTTAAGAAGCGTTGTTTCTTCTTCTTTTTTAATTATTTTTAATCTATCTTCTAATACTTCCTTATCATCTTGATATTTATTCATTAAGATAAAAAATTCTTTTTCGGGGATTAATCCCGAAACTCGATCTTCATATAATTTTTGTAAATATATCTTTTTATTTTGTAAGTCTTTATTAATTTTAATTTCTTCTTTTTCTAAAATATTTAATCTATCATTAAATAAATTATGGTCTATATCTTGATTATTAAGATTATTAAGAATATTATTATCATAATATTTATCTAACATATTATTTATTTTTGTTAAAACTAAATTATGTAAATCATCTTCCCTTAACCATTTTTTATTATTACAATTTGCCCAGTTATGGTTTTTATCTTTACAACATAAATAACCATAGCCACTTTCTAAATTTCGCCCACATTTGGTAAAAATATTTTGACAAGTTAGACAAAACACTTTATTAGAAAAAATGTGAATAGTTCCATTTTGTAAACTTCGAGCTTTTTCTTTTAATCTTTTTTGAACACTATACCAAATACTTGGTTCAATAATTGCTTCATGCGTATTATTTTTTCTAATTCTATCTTTATCAGCATTTTTAATAAGCGTATGATTTTTATAACTGACCGTAGTGGTTTTAAACTGCACCATATTACCAATATAAACTTCATCTTTTAAAATTTTTTTAATTGATTGTTCGGACCATTTCATTTTTCGGCGAATATTTTTTTCAAATATTAAATTAGTATTTTTATTATCAACATATCCTAAAATATTAAAATAATATTTTTCATGTTTTAAATTTTCTTTTAGTTTTATTTCGAATTGATAATGAATAAGATGCGTTCGGTCTAATTCTTTAGTTAGGGTAGCAATTACTTTAGCTGTTTTGGGAATTAAGTCATTTTCTTTTAAAAGAATAAAGTCTTTTTTCTTAAATTTTTGAATATCTAAATTTTCTTTTTCCGAATAATATATTTTAGTTCTATCAAAAGAGGATCTTTTTAAAGTAATATCACATTTATTATTAAATGTTTTCATATCGGTAGTAAGATAATTAAAACTAATTAAATTATGAAGTATTTTATTTTCTTTATTAGTAAAATTAACACTAATAATATAAGTACCAGCTTTCTCGATATAATCATAATCAAAATATTTTTTTAACAAAGGTATTTTAAGTTTTGAACCATTAGCCATTTTATATTCTATAGGACTTAATATTTTATCTTTATTAAGATTATTCGCAATTTTATCTAAACCATATCCCTTTAGATATTCATCATATATTCTTTTAACATTTAAAGAGGCAAGAGGGTCAGGTATTAAATGATTTTTATTTTCCGGATCTTTTAGATAACCATAGACGGCAAAACTAGCGGTACATTCACCCGCTTTTCTTTTGGCTTTAAAAGTTTCTCTAATATTTAAAGAAATATCTTCAAGAGTCCATTCATCTGTTAACCCTAAAATTTGACTAGTCTTTTTAGTTTCTCTTTTAGAATTATCAATTCGATCAACAACAGTTTTAAATATAACGCCCCATTCTTGAAATTTATTATGGATATATTTTTCAATAAGTTCGGAGTCTCTTGCAAATCTCGCTTGGGTTTTACATAAAACAATATCAACCTTACCC
Organism: uncultured Bacilli bacterium; assembly: GCA_947624695.1. Lineage (GTDB taxonomy): Bacteria > Bacillota_I > Bacilli_A > RF39 > UBA660 > SIG200. The sequence goes on along the minus strand of CANQLN010000043.1, from coordinate 4,014 downwards.
AGTTCACATTCTTTTAGCATTTTATTAAATTCCGGACGAGTATTGTCTCCTCCCGACCAATCTTCATCACTATAAACTCCCACAATATTATAGCCTTCATTTAGAGCATATTCTCTTAACATTAATTCTTGGTTTTTAATACTTTCTGATAATTCATCTTCAGTTAATTTATTTCTGTCTTCATCAGATAATCTTAAATATAAGACTGTTCTTTTTAAATTATTGCTTCTATTCAGTCTTATCACCTTCATATTTTCTTCTTTCAATTCTTTTTAGATAATTAAAATATTTTTGATTAAAAATAATTTTTAATTCTTCTTTTGAAATATTTTCTTTACGGGTGATAAATTCTTCTTGATAATTAAAATTTAGTTTCCCTTTTTTATTCTTCATAAACCCTCTTTAAAATAAAAAGAACTAGTTATATAGTTCTAATTTAATTTATTCGGTAATCTAAAATAAAAGACTAATCTATTTTAAATTCATATAAATTTTCTAAATAAGTATTATTTTCTAAAACAAAAGGACTATTACCAATTAGGATTCCACCTGCTTTTTGATAAAATTCATTTGCGGTATTTTCAACCAAAGTACTTATTAAAATAGAGTGAAAATTCTTTTTTAATTCTTTAAAAGCAAATTTCATTAAGTTTAATCCAATTCCTTGCCGTTGATAGTCATTAAGAACATAAAGAGCATATATTTCGCCATAAGAATCATCATAATCTTTTTTGTTTTTGCCATAACGAACAATTCCCACAATTTTATTATCTATTTCACAGACAGCATATTCCTTTATTTTAGCTTCACATTTTTGAATACTAATTTTATCATTTATATCTAAATTGTCTAAAAATTTTTGGGGAAATATTCCTTTATAAGTTTGTTTCCATCCTAACATATTAACTTTAATTATTTCTTTAGCATCATTTATATTAGCTTTTCTAATCATATTTAACCTCCTCATTATTACTGGCCATATTTAGTTGGCCACAAATATTATATATACAGCTTATATTTTTATTAAAAATAGTAGCATTTTCTTTTCTTAACATAACGAAAAAATAAAAAGCAAATAATTTTATTATAATCATCTCGTAAACGCCCTTTTCATCTAAGGTAAAAGTAGGATTGTATTTATTATAAATTAAAATATTTTGATTAATATTATTCATAAATTTAGCAAAATGGTGATCAATTTCGGCAATATCATCATATCTTTTCAAACAAGCATCGACGAAATCGACATATTCCGTACTTTTAATGCCCAAATCAAAATCAATTAAATATAATTCTTTATCTTTCTTTAGAGTATTTAAAGAATTAATATCATTATGAATTAGGCAAGACTTTATAGAATAATTAGTAGTAAATTTTTGATAAGTTTCCTTATATAATTTTAAAAAATTATTAACAATTTCTAAATTATCTTTAGTAATATAGGAACAATTTTTTTGAAAATTTTTTAAAGGATATTGATGATATTTTTCTTTAAAACCGAGGAGAATATAATCTAAATTAGCCCCGCGACATTTATAATTGAATTTAAACTTTTTTCTTTTCTTTAAATTTTTATTATACTTTTTAGAAATATTATGAAAAGTAGCGAGTAATTTAATTAATTCCTTAGTTTCAAAATGGGTATCTCCTAAAATATATTCTTGAATTTCCAAGTAGTCTTTACCTATTTTATATAAACCTTTAATTTTAGGAGTATTGAAACCCTTATCTTTTAAGTAATTAATATATTCATGTTGTCTTAATAATTCCTTTTTATTTAAAGGAATTTCTATTTTCTTTAAAATATATTTTTGACCATTAATATTAACTATCTTTATTAGATCAGTAATTTTTTTAATGGTTTTCATATTATCTAATTCGGGATAATGTTTTAATTCTTTCAAAATTTGTTCCTCCAATAGCCTCTAGAATATGAGGATTATTTTCTAAACTTGTTTCGATTAATTCTTTTCTCTTAATTTCTTTTTGATAATCAAAATCATAAGGGAAATCAGATCCATATAAAATGCGCTTATAATCTATAGTTTTTATGGCTAACATGATAATGTTTATATCATTAATAGTGGAAAAATCAAAATAAACATGATCATCATCTTTAAATTCATTTAAAATACTAAGTATATCTTCAAAATTTTCAAATGTCTTTCTTCCTAAATGAGCCACGATTAAATTCATGTGAGGGAAGTTAGCTCTTAATTTTTTTAAATATTCAACTCTAATACTATCTTTAGAATGAATAATAAGATAACCATTTTTTTGACTTAAATATTCATAATAGAAAGTCCTTTCGGGGTAGTCTTCATATTTATGTAATAAAAAATGTTCTTTAAAAATGGCATATTTAAAGGTTTCTTCAAAATTTTGATTGTTGTCTATTAAGGTAACGGGAATGCCTTTTCCATAGTTTTCGCAAAAAGAAGTGACAAAAGCATTTTCTCTGGGAATAGATATTTCTTTAAAAATTATGGGAATAGCCCAGAAATCGCTTAGGCTACTTAGATAAATTTCTTGGCTCTTGATAGCCTCAGGGTTTACGGCTCTATATAATTTATATTTATCCCAATAGATAGTATTTTGTAAAATTGCTAAGACGGTTTCATAATTACCTATATGAAGATGACTATCTTTAAAATTCATTTTATTCCTTAAAACAACTTAGATCAGAGCCCATCATATCATTCGTGTAAGCTTTTGCAAAAGCTCGGCAACCCCCACAAATATTTTTTAATAAACAAGAACCACATTTACCATTATATTTTTTGCTAAAAAGTTTTTTGATAATCGGACTATTTTCATAAGCTTTAATTATTTCCTCAGCATTAACACATTTATTTATATCTAAAATTTCTTCTTCCATCATGGAGCAAGGAGTAACAATTCCATCAGAATTAATATTTATAGAACTAATTCCCGCGGTGCATCCGCCAAATTTAGTACTATCTTTTAAGTCCTCTAATAATTGTTTATCATGACGATAGAATAGAGTTAAAAATTTCAAAGGATCTTCGGTAACAATTTCTAATGTTCCCTTATATTTTTCATTTAAGTCTAATATTTTATCCATAAAATTCTTTTTTTGCTCTGGTGTTAATGATAAATTACCACTGGCCGCTTTGCCAAAAGGAATAACTGAACCAATTCCTAAAATTCTAACCCCATGTTCTAAAGCAAAATTAACCATATTATCAATTTCTTTAATAGTATCTGATGTAATAGTCATTCGAATAGAAGAGGAGATATGTTCATAATTTTTAATTTTTTCTAATACCTCACAACATTTTTTAAAAGCTCCTGGATAACCTCTAAAATTATCATGTTCATTTTCATTAATGCTATCAATACTTATTTGAATACATAAAAATTTTAATTTTAAGTTATTTAATTTTAAAAGCATTTCTTCATCAATTAAAGAAGCGTTGGTGGTGATTACTATTTGATCTAGACCAGCATTTTTAGCCATCAAAACATAATCATATAAATTTTTATTTAAGAAGGGTTCACCTCCAGAAAATGTTAATTTAAAATCTTTAGCTTTAACTTTTTTAATAAAGGCAATTATTTTTTCCATTTGCTCTTTACTAATCATTTTGTGAGGTTGATTAAAAGCCCGACAATGTTTACAATGCATGTTGCAATAACCCGTAACTTCAATTTGAACTAATTCTAAATTATTTTGATAAATTTTGTCTTCTAATTCTATTAGCATTATACCTCCTAATTAATTGATTAGTGGAAGCTAATTATTTATAGCTTCCACAAGTACAACATGAATTCTTTAATGTGACAACTTTTATGACTTTCTTTTTTTGGTTATTTTTTTTGACCATAAAAATTCTCCTTTCTTAAATTAAATTATTTAAGAAAAAGCAACCTAAAATAAGGCCGCCTCCTCCAAAATAAATTAATTTATATTTTTGAATTAGTTTAGCATCTTTTTTGATGGTTGTCAATTACTATAGGAGATTTAACCAATCAGTAGGTAGCTCCAGTAGG
>CANQLN010000042.1 GCA_947624695.1 uncultured Bacilli bacterium | reverse complement strand
CTAACACTTCGTCGATACCTACGCGTGTATTGGACTTTCACCAACTAGATATATGCCATGCACGGCACACCAAAAAACATATCGCTTGAGACGATATGTTCTAAAAAATTAAGCTCTTTTTTTATTTGTGAATTTAATACTTAAAGCACTCACCAATGCTAAACTAGCATAAACTAAGATATTATCAGTTGTTTTTGCTGGTTCGTCTGGTAAACGTCCTGTAGTTCCATCACTTGGAGTGTTTGCATCTCCAGTATTTCCTGTTTGATCTCCAGCATTTCCTGTTTGATCATCAGGGTTTTTCTCTGGATCATTAGGAATATTAGATCCACTTCCAACAGTAATAATACCGTTTTCATTTTTGATTTCAGTACCTTTTGTTAAAGTATTAGCAGCGTCTACATATACACCACTATCTCCACCAGTACCTTTAACATCACCAACTATTGGATTGTTAAATAATCCACCTGTAATCATACTTTCATGAGCATTAATAAATGCCATATCTTTTACATGAATAGCAGCTAATTCTTCATCACCACTAGTAAATTCTCCACCACCAATTTTTACTGGAGCAGTTTCAACTTTATCATCAATATATAAAGCATAACCTTCGTCATATTCAGTAGTAAATTTACCACCAGTAATATTAATATCCATTACTTTGTTTGTATCTCCAACTGGACTTCTATCATCATCAGATAATCTTAAAGCAGATCCAGTAGCAGCTTCAGAATGTAATGAATCTAGATCATTTCTTGAAGTAGATAAACCATTTAGAACAGCTGTACCAGAAATGTTAATATCACCACTTCTTACAACCATAGCATCTGATCCTTCAATAGTACCAGCAGAAATATTCCATTCAGCATATCCTGATGCATAGAAACCAAATGATTTCGTTGATTTGTATGATCCTCCAGCTACATTAATAATAGCAGGGTTACTACTTTTTGTAACGCGGCCATATACTTGAATAACATAATCTTCTGTTTCCCAAGTACCATTAGCATTAACAGTAACACCTCTTGCTTCACCAGAATTATTTATTCCGTTTTCTGGATAAACACCAATACCAACGCCTTTCGTAGAAACTTCTACATTTTCTCCAATAGTAAGTTCTGTAGTTTTTCCACCACGAACATCAAATAGTGCTTTACCATTATTTGAAGCAGTAGCAGTGTTGCTAATTACTAAGGCATTATCTTTTTCACCATCAAGAGATAATGAACCTCCAGCTTTTACAACAAATACTGTAGCAACTTGGCTAGAAGTAATTTCAGATCCTGCACCTTTAATAGTTAAAGATCCTTTATTTTCTACAACAATTTGTCCACTTTCAGCAATAGTTAAATCTGCACCATTTAAATCAAGTGTTAACTCAGTTGAAATATTTAATTCATCAGATAATGAAGTATCTGTTTTACCAGTTAAAACAACTTCCGTAACTTTTGAATCTTCTGCTTCAATGGCAGAAATTAAATTTGTCATATCAGCATAGCAAGTACTTTTGCCATCTACAGTTGCACCAGCAACATATTTCTCGGCGTCACATGTTGTTGCGGCATGAACGCCACTAGCCATTACTAGAAATGCTAGTAATGAAATCGCAAACATTTTTAAATTTTTCATTCTCAATATACCTTTCCTCTCTATGTCATTAACTATATCATTAATAAATTTAAAAGTCAATGAGAATTTTTTTCTAAATAATGGTAATTGACACTAAATAAACATTTTTATTATTTTATTAGATTCTTTTCGGCAAAATTTTCAATATCTTTAATATCAAAAGTAATTTTACTTTTATAAAAACATTCTTTTAATTCATTTAAATATCTTCTTTCAGCTCGTGAATCTAAAATACTAATAATTCCTTTATCAGTTTCTGATCTAATTAATCTACCAATTCCTTGCTTGGCTTTAATAATCATTTCATTTAAATAAATATCTCTACCATAGATTCTTTCTTTATTTTTAGAAATAGCATCTACTGTCGGAAAAGGAAGTCTAGCAATAATAATATGGGACAAAGAAACACCTTGAACATCAATTCCTTCCCAATAATTAGTTGCTAATAGCACGGAATTAGTATTATTTTTAAATTCCGCAATGACTTTATCTTGAGATGATCCTTGAGCTTGTTTTAAAATTTGAATATTGCCACATTTATTATTTAGATTGTCATAGACATAATTTAAATCCCCTTTAGATGTAAAGAGAATTAAAGCTTTACCATCAGTTATTTGAATCAAATTTTTAATTCGAGAAATAACTTCATGACGATATTCAATTCTTTTCTTAGGATTAGCAATAAATTTTTCTAAATAAATTAACATATTATTTTCATAATCATAAGGAGAAATATAACTTTTACTAATATCGACTATTTTAGAATCTTCCAAAGCTAGGTTATTTAAAAAATAACTATAATCATCTAAAGAAGTTGTTAGTGTGGCTGAAGTAAAAACAAATTGTTTATATTTATTATTAACTGTTATAAGATGGTGTGCAATATCATGGGTATTTTGAGGCATATAATAAATTTCAATTTTATCATCATTAATAATATTAGCATATAATAAGTAATCTTCACTATTATTAGCTAAAGCTTTAAAGATTAAAATATCTTCTTCAATCTTGCTAATCATATCTTCAATTTCACTAGAAGTAACTGAAAATCTATTTTTAATAAAATCTTTTATAGTTCCGCATAATATCTGGGCACAACTTTGAATTTCAAAAGTTTTATAATTAAATTCTAATTTATCATATTCTTTTAAATCGACATTAACTTGAGCTTTAGCCTTTAAAACTTCTTTTTCTAATTGACAAATTAAAATATTATATATGTTATTTATATTTTTACAAGAAGACAAAGTTTGATCATCTGAATTGTTAGAAAAAAATATAGATAATTTTTCGATATTTTCACTTAAAGTAAGCTTTTTAGTTTTGCAATCAATAAGAACATCACTTAATTTATGAGCTTCATCACAGACAACATAATCAAAATCAAGCATTCTGGCTTCTTTAGATAAAACGCTAATTAAAAAGTTATGATTACAAATAAAGATTCTAATACTACTATCATTTCTTTTTTTATAGTCTTTAAAATAATCACAACTATTTTTAAAAGAACAAGCATTTCTTATTTTAGAGACACAATTTTCAGCATTATATTCCCTTTTAACATACTTATCTTTTTGATATTGTTTTTTTAAAGAGTTTTTTTCATTAACTGATAATAAATCCATTTTGTTTTCACATAGATAATTTCTTTGTCCCTTTAAAACAGTATATTTTACTCTTTCAGTTAAATTTAACATATCTAAAACTTTTTTTAAATTTTCCTCAAGTTGCTCTTCTAATGATATTGAAGATGTAGATAATAAAACAGTCTTCTGCCGATATTTACTCATCAAAACCATAGGAACTAAATAAGCATAAGTTTTTCCAATACCCACTCCAGCTTCCACAACTCTATGATGTTTCTTTAAAATGCTTTTTATTATATCTAAAGCCATATTATGTTGCTCTTGACGATATTCTAATCCTTTTGATTGTAAATTTTTAAAAAAATTATCAACTTCTTCAATAATGTCACTATCACTAATAATATTACTATTTTCCTCAATCCATCCAAAATTATAATTCATAAGACCCTCCAAATTTTAATTTGCTAAAGATATTATAACACTGTCGATTAATAATAAATACTTTTTTTATAATGTCCGCATATTTTTGTTGACTTCGAAAACAAAAGTTTGCTATCCTATTTTTAGGAACATTTAAATAAGTTGGGTGTTGCCTTCATCTTAGGAGTTAATAACTTTTAAGATTGGAGGTGATATTGTGAATAAAAAAGACATTATAATCTTTTCACTATTTATTATCATTTATTCATTAATCATAATTATCTTTCATCTTATGTAAAAAAACACCTAACTCATCTATGAATTAGGTATTTCAACAATGATTAGGCAACACTCAACACCAGAACATTTGAATGTTCCCTTTTTATTGTATTCAAGTTTCCTTGACATATTTATTATATCATATAACTACTTTTTCTGTCAAAAAAAAGATATATCTTTCGATATACCCTTTCTTTATACCAAATTGCTTTAAGTTTAGGAAGTATAGATTGAGAATGTTTTGAAGATGTTTGCGATTTCTTCAAAATTTATTTTTATATAATTCCATTATCTTCGCAATTTTGATAACTAATTAATTGTTTTCTTTTCTTTTGGCAGAAAAACCAACAGCTAATGCACTTACTAGACTTAGACTAGCATAAACTAAGATATTATCATTAGTTTTTGCAGGTTCATCTGGTAAACGACCTGTAGTTCCATCAGCTGGAGTGTTTGCGTCTCCAGTATTTTGATCTCCAGGATTTGTTTGATCTTCAGGAGCTTTTACTCCTACAGTTACAGGAACTGGATCTTTTCCATTTTCTGCTTTAGGTACTACTATAGGTCTATCAGCACCTACTTCGTAAACAACTAAATCTGCTCCTGTTTCGTTTGTTACTACTGTTCCACTAACAACTGTTAATTTTTTCATATTAGCTTCATCCATAACAACTAAATTATCATATGCTTTATCTAATGTAATTTCATCATTAGAAGCCTTTGAATATAAACGAGCTTCATCTCCAATAGTTACGATAGCATATTCATCAGTTGCTGCTTCTATAGTAATCTCATTAGCAGTTTTACAACTAAATACTAAATTTGTACCATCATCTTGACAAACACCAACTGTTTTATCAATTTTTACATTATTACCAGTAACGATTAATTTACCAGTTGATACTTTACCAGCATTTGAAGAAGTCCAAGTAACTTTTGTTGGAGCAATAGATCCAGCATCAATAAATCCTTCAACATCTATTGTAGCAGCTACTGAACTTGAACCTGAACCTGAAACGCCATTATCTAATAAGATATCAGCTTTTTGTTTAACTATATCATCTGTAGCAGTAAGGTTACCTCTAGCATTTACATGAGAAGTTTCATCAATACTTGAACCACTTCCAAAAATTACACCAGCATAACCATTTCCACTGGCATTTATAGTTGTATCTTCTAAAACAAATGTAGCACCAAGACCATTAGATGTGTTGTTCTTAACATTAATTGTAGAACCATCAGCAGTTAATGTTAAGTGATTAGCACCTTGCATTCCGTTTCCTCTGTTATCACTAACATTTAAAGTAGCTTTATCTAATTTAATAGCATTTCCACTTCCAGTAACAACAATAGCAGAATAACTCTTATTTCCAATTACATTAAGAGTTCCGCCATCTTTAACATCAATTCTTGCACCACCAGTAATTTTTAAAGCAGGAGTATTTACTGTACTAGCTTCTTTTGGAGCTTCAGTTATAGTTAAAGTAGCTCCACTTTTAACTGTAACAGTATTTGATCCTAACACTACATAAGCACCTTTAATTTCTAAAGTACTATTTTTTTCTAAAGTAACAGCACCAAGAGTAATGGTTTTACCATCGCCAATAATTGTTACTTTTTTATTAGCATCGACACTACCTGTTAATGTTCCATTTACTGATACAGTACATTGACCATCAACAGTATCTTCAGTACATGTTAAATTATTATAACTTCCAGCATGTACACCCATAGTCATTGCAGCAAATGCAGCAAGACCGATTGCAAACATTTTTAAATTTTTCATTCTTTCACAAACCTTTCCTTTCTATGTGTTAATTATACCCCCCCCCGTATTCAATTTGTCAATACTTATTTTTGCTAATTTTTGACAAACTCATTTATTTTACAAAAAAGATATAATTTCTTTAATATTATATTTATTGATGGAGATTTTGATTACAATTTAAAAAAGTTTCTTATTGTCCGCATATTTTTGTTGACTTCAAAAACATAAGTTTGTTATTATATTTATAAGGAATATTCAGCTATTCTGAGTGTCTACCTACTTTTCTTATGGAAAGGGGGTTTGATATAATGCCAAAGCGAATCTTTTGGATAAAAGTATTACGCTACATTAGTATCATTTTACTTCTCCTCGCTTTTTTAGTAGTAGAAATAAAAAAATGACACTTAAGCCAGTAATGACTTAAATGCCAATCTCATTGTTAGGTAGGCATTCAGTAAACTGAATGTTCCCTTTTTTATTGTATTCAAGTTTCCTTGACATATTTATTATACCATATAATTACTTTTTCTGTCAAAAAAAGATATATCTTTCGATATACCCTTTCTTTATACCAAATTGCTTTAAGTTTAGGAAGTATAGATTGAGAATGTTTTGAAGATGTTTGCGATTTCTTCAAAATTTATTTTTATATAATTCCATTATCTTCGCAATTTTGATAACTAATTAATTGTTTTCTTTTCTTTTGGCAGAAAAGCTAACAGTTAAGGCACTTACTAGACCTAATCCAGCATAAACAAGAATGTTATCATTTGTTTTTGCAGGTTGATCTGGTAAACGTCCTGTAGTTCCATCATCTGGAGTTGTTCCTGGAGTGTTTGCATTGTCTCCAGTATTTCCTTGTTGATCATCAGTGTTATCACCAACAGTAGTATTTCCACCATTAGTATTAATTTCGCCTTCTACTAAAGTAGCAGCAAGATCAGCTGGTGTAGCATAAGTATTTGTAGCAATTTGTGTTCTAGCAAATACATCACCGGCAAATTCACCACCAGTAACCATATCAGCATGATGTTCAATAAATGCTTTAGCATCTGCTGGAGTAGCATCGTCAATCTTAATAGCTGCTAATTGGCCATCACTGTCTTTACCACTAGTTAATGAACCACCATCAACATTAATTTTTCCATCTGCTCTTAAATCTTTAATGTACATTGCATAACCTTTGTCACTAGAGATATCTCCACCAGTTATATTTATAGTTAAACGTTTAACATCAACATAGTGAGCTCCTCCTCTAACAACATTGATTGCATTACCATTCGTTAAAGCATGAGAACCAGTAACTGAAGGACTACCAGAAGTTGCTCCTGTAGCCATTAATTTACCACCAGAGATATTTACAATACCACTTTTAGCTTCTAATGCTTGAGCACCCTTAACTTCGCCAGCTTTAATGTTCCAAATAGCATAACCTGAAGCATATAATGCTGTTCCTTCTGAAGTATATTTACCTTCATTAACATTAATTATTGGGGCATTACTTGAAGCATAACCAACTGTTCCGTTAACTTTAGCTACATAACCTTTGGTATCCCAAGTACCAGCCATATTAACTGTTACTTTTGGAGCACTTGTACCAAGTACAGCTAAACCATAACCATTAGAAGTTACATTAACTGTAGAAGCAAATGTTACAGTTGTATTAGATGTACTTGCTGGAGCATTAACTGTAATTGCTGGAGTAGTTAAATTAGCAGTATTAGCAGTGTAATTTAATTTAACATTACCTTCAACAGATAATGAACCTCCACCACTAACAGTGATTAATGATTTTGTTGCACTAGTATTACTATTAATTTCTCCTTCTCCTTTAATTGTTAATTTACCACTAACGACAAAGCCATGACTAGCATCAAAAGTGATTGAGTTATTATCCCCTAAATCAATAGTGATGTCTTTGCTAATTACCATGTCAGCAGATAAAGTAACATCATCTAATAATGTAATAACATTATCATCATACAATGCATCTGCAGCTGCAGAACTTTGCGTTAATTGTGTTGAAGTATAACAATATGTTTCACTTTTAGCAACACTACCTGCACCACAATCAATAGCATGTACATTTGTAGCCATTACAGCAAATGCCATAACAGCGATTGCAAACATTTTTAAATTTTTCATTCTTTCACAAACCTTTCCTTTCTATGCGTTAATTATACCCCCCCC
>CANQLN010000041.1 GCA_947624695.1 uncultured Bacilli bacterium | reverse complement strand
CCTGCTAAGGGTGTAGGACGGGTAACTGTCGCGAGAGTTCAAATCTCTCCTGCTCCGCCATATTGTAATTTAACCCCAGGGCTTGTGGGGTTTTATTATGCAGAAGTATAGTCTATAGTTTTAAATATTTAATGGGCATATGTCCGTAATTGACAAATGTTATTAATGATGGTAATATTTGATTAGTGAGTGAGTAGTTCGCTGAGTTACTGGAGGGGATTGCTTAATGCTTTCCCAGCAAGCCTTGACTTGTGGAATCCTCTAGTCAGGGGAAAACTTACTTTTTATTTGCCTTCAAAAAGCAACTAGTTTATTCAATGTTTTGAATATCAGTTATTTCCAAATATATAATTTAATTTATAGGCCAAATTTTTTCTTGGCTAATTTGACATTTTTTGACAATTATGGTATAATTTCTCTTGTAATTGAGGGGGATTTTTTTTATGAAAGAAATAACTAGTGATACGATAACGATAAATAAATTAAAACAAGAAATGCTAACTAAAGAACGTTTAAATATGATGTATAGTTTCGGCGGAGTTGTCGCTGGTTCTTTGGCAAGTTTAGCAACTATGCCTTTATTAGAAAAAGATAGTTATAAATATATACCTATGGCTGGTTTAGTAGCCACTTTAGCCAGTGCTTTACTAATGACTAAAGCCATTAGTCACATTCATAAAATTGAAAAAGGGGAAAGTAAAAAGAGAAAAGGATTAAAAATAATGGCTGGGGCATTAGTTTTAACAACTGGTATAGGTTATGGTTTATATAAGCATCAAGATGTTAACCATGAAGAAAGTATTTGTCCTGTTACCAAAATTTTAATGGGAACACCTTTAGAAGAATATGGCATAGCGCATCAAAAATATTCTATGGAAGAAGAATATAAAGAGGAAGGCCAAGTTGTTAGAGTTGATTATGAAAATAATAACTTTAAAATATTTAAAGAAGAAAGTCCCAACTTTTATGTTTGCGATGAATACTTAGAAATTCCACAAAAGGCTCGATAATTCTAGTCTTTTTTCTTTTTCTTTAGTATAATGATTATATGAGGTTAGTAGGTAAAATAAAAAGTACAATTTTTTATAATGAAGCAAATAGTTATCTAGTTGCTCTTTTTAAAGTGCAAGAAGCTGATGATAATAAGTACTTGAAAAAAGTTTTAACTATTACGGGTAATTTCTTAGATTTAAAATTAGAAACTTTAATCAGCTTAGAAGGTGAATTTGTTAAGCATGAAAAATTTGGGGAGCAATTTAAAGTTGATAGTTATGAATATATTATGCCGAAAGCTAATGATGATATTATTGAATTTTTAAGTAGTTCTTTTATAAAAGGCTGTGGTAAAAAAACGGCCGAAAAAATTGTGGAAGTTTATGGCGAAAAAAGTTTAGATGTTATTAAAGAAAATAAATTTGCTTTAGATAATATTCCCGGAATGACAGAGGTTAAAAGAGATAAAATTTATAATTCGCTAGTTAATTATTCTAAAACATCTGATCTAATTCTTAAGTTAAAAAATATGGGGTTTTCGATTGAAGAAGCCGGAAGAATATTTGCCAAATTTAAAGATAATATTGAAGATGTTGTTTTCAATAATATTTATTTACTTAGTGATATAATTGAATTTAAAAGATTAGATAATTTATTTTTAAATAATTATCAAGATTATTTAGATAAAAGAAGAGTCAAAGCTTGCATTTTAGAAACTTTAAAAATGCTTACTTATCAAAAAGGAGATATTTATTCTTCTTTAGAAGATATCTTTGAGGGTTTAGCTAAATTATTTAAAATATCTATTTCTTATGATTTATTTAAAGAATATTTAGAAGAATTAGAAAGGGAACTCTTTATTGTTTTAGAAAATAATAATTGTTATTTAGAAGAATATTATGCCTCTGAGATTGATATTGCCTCATTACTAGAAGAAATAGGAAGTAAAGAAGTTAAAAAAGTAGATTATAGTGAGAAAATTCAAAAGTTAGAAAGTAAATTACATATTACTTATAATGATGATCAAAAGAAAGCAATTAGTGAAGCTTTAAATAATAATATAACGATTATTTCCGGAGGACCGGGAACGGGAAAAACCACCATTATCAATGCGATAGTTAAATTATATATTGAAACTAATAAATTAAGTAATTTAGATATTGCGGAACAAATAGCTTTACTGGCTCCAACTGGAAGAGCTAGTAAAAAAATGAGTTTATCGACGAATCTTCCAGCATCCACTATTCATAGATATTTAAAATGGAATAAAGACGCTAATGCCTTTGGCGTTAATGAACATAATAAAAATTTTCAAAAGTTAATTATTGTGGATGAAGTTAGTATGATTGATTCTCTTCTTTTTGCATCTCTTCTAAAAGGTATTCATAGTTATGTAAAACTTATTTTAGTTGGAGATGCTTTCCAACTTCCTTCCGTAGGACCTGGTCTTATCTTAAGTGATTTAATTGCGAGTGATTTATTTAATTATGTACCTTTAGAGTATATTTATCGGCAAAGTGAAAACTCTTATATTCCTTATTTAGCTCGAGAAATAAAAAATAAAGATTTATCCGAAGAGTTTACCACTAAAAAAGATGATTATAATTTTTTAATGACGGATTCCAAAAATATTGTGCTAACGATTAAAAAGATTGTGGAAGAGGGCATTAAAAGAGGTTATGATGAAAATAATATGCAAATTTTAGCGCCGATGTATAAAGGAGAAGCGGGAATTGATAATTTAAATTACATGTTAGCAAATCTTTTTAATCCGGATAATGGCCAAAGAAAAATTACATATGGTGATGTTACCTATAAAGAAGGCGATAAAGTTTTACAACTAGTAAATAATGCTGATAACTCCGTTTTTAATGGCGATATTGGTTTTATTAAAAGTATTGCTACCATTAGTAATCCTTATAGAAAAGAAGTTATTACGATTGATTTTGATGGCAATATTGTAACTATTTCGAAAAAAGAATTAGCTAACATTAGACATGCTTATGCAATTACCATTCATAAAAGTCAAGGTAGTGAATTTGATCATGTTATTATGCCGATAAGTTATCAATATGGTCTTATGCTTTATAATAAAATTTTATATACAGGTGTTAGCAGGGCTAAAAAAAGTTTGATAATTATAGGGGATGCCGCGGCTTTTTATAAAGGGGTTTTTAATGATTATGGTATGATTAGAAAAACTACCTTAAAGGAAAGATTGCTTTCAACTTTTATACATAATTAAATAATTTTTATTCATACTATAAAAGAGGTGGAATAGATGAAAAAAATGGAAACAACTTTATGCTTAATGGCCGCAGCTGGTCTTGGTTTAGGTACCTATATATTATTAAATAAAAGCACCAAAAATAAAGCTGATAAATTAATTAATAATATGTTAGATAAAGCCAACGATATGACTAATAAAATGGGAAAATAGCACTGAAAAGTAGTGCTTTTTGTTTACTTATTTATATATTTAGAGTAAAATATAAAATACTTTAATGAGGTATTTTATGGATAAAAAAGATAAACTTTTTGAATTAGTTTTGGATAGCCCTGATTTAACTTTAAAAGATTTAGAGAAGTATTTTTCTAAAGAAGAAATAGAATCTTTTATAGAAAATGGTTTAATTACAAAAAGAGAAGATAGTACTTATGAATATATTAACTTTAAAGAATTATATGATTATCGGGAAGTTTTAATTAGTCAAAAACGTTATGAAAAAGTTTATACTTGTTTAGAAAAATGTGCTTTATTAAATTCCCAAAACGCTAGAGTTTATTTAAAACTTTTAATTGATGATGTTAATAAATTAAAGGAAGAAAAATTTTTTCAGCATCTAAGGCTTTTAGGAAAAAAGACTGACTTTGGCCTTGAAAATGTTAAAACTATTTTATTTTTATATAATAAATTAAGTGTTTTACCTAAAAAAGTTTATAAAAAAGTTAGAAATTATTCTTTAGAAGATTTATTAGGAGAAAATGACTCTCCAGTTTTGATGCGCATCAAGAGAAATATTATAAAAAATGGTCTTGATGTCGCTTTATATTATACTTTTCATTTTGATGGAACAGAAGAATATTCTAAAGATTATATGAAACTAATTAGAACGATTATTTATCGGATTAAAAATAGAAAAGAGAATGAAGTTCAAAATTCTAATGTTATAGATTATGCCAGTCTTTTTGCTTTAATTGATCATGGTTATAGTTTAGATGAAGCCTTTGAATTACTAGGATTATCCTCTAATGCCAGATGTTTAGTTCATTTGACTTTAGCAAAAAATTATTATTTAATTGGGGATAAAAAAACTGGTGATTATCATTTTCAAAAAACGAATAAATATAAAGGTAAGTCCGAAGTGGTTATGACGGAATATAATTTAGTTAAAAGTATTAAAGAAAGGGCCAAATATTTAAAAAATTATCCGCAAGATGATGTCATTTTAAAAAGAGTAATGCAAAGAATCGTGAAGTAAAAAAGAAAATAAATAGTTTTTTTAAAAATTTATAGTATAATTAATAGTAGGAAGTGATTAGATGAAAAATAAGAAAGATAAAGAAATTAATACAGAAGAACTTAATGAAGTAATTGGTTTATCGAAAAAAATTTTAAAACTTCTTTATTTTGTTTTTATTGCTTGTTTAATTTTAGCCATTATTATTGCGGCCAAACAATTAACAGTTATGACTTTTGTTATTGATCTATTGAAAGTTATTAGTCCTTTCTTTATTGGTTTTATTTTAGCTTGGCTTTTAAAACCTTTAGCGGAGAGATTAAATAAATATGTTAAGAATAAAACTTTAAGTGCTATCATGGTTTTTGCGGTCTTTGTTTTAGCTTTATTTGGGATCTTGTATATTTTTGTCCCAACAGTTTATAACGAGGTTAATGAATTAGTTGGTCTTCTTCCCGGATTTGTCGAAAGTATTACTAAAAATATTAATAATATCTTTAAGAGTTTAGCGGAAAGTGGTTTGAATCTGGCTGATTTCCAACAAAAATTATTAAGTGAAATAACAAGCTTTAGTGCTGGTATTGCCAAAAGTTTACCTAATACTATAATTAATATTGTTGTTTCTTTGTTCGGGGGTATTGGAACTTTCTTAATGGGTTTAATCATCGGGGTTTATATGCTAATTGATTACGATAGTATTTCTGATCACTTTAAAAAGTTATTTCCAAAAAGAGTGCAAGGAGATGTTCATAATTTAGCAGCAAGAATGAGTGTTGAAGTAAGAAGATGCGTTAATGGTACCTTCTTAGTAGCTCTAGTCGTCTTGGTTTGTGATTCCATTGGTTTTGCTTTAGTTGGTTTAAATGCTCCTTTGTTATTTGGTTTGTTATGTGGTTTAACGGATTTAATTCCGTTTATTGGGCCGTATATTGGGGGAGCCACCGCGGTTATTGTGGGTCTTACACAATCGCCATTAATCGGAATAGGAACCTTAATTATTTGTGTGATTGTTCAAATTTTTGAAAACTATATTTTACAACCGATTATCATGAGTAAAGCCAGTCAAACCCATCCGATCGCCATTATTATTGCTTTACTAGTTTTTGGCCATTTCTTTGGGATTTTAGGTATGATTTTAGCGGCCCCAATATTAACTATTGCCCGGGTTATCTTTGATTTTGCCAAAGAAAAACTAGCCAATAGATAAAAAGTGTGATATATTAATTATGTAATCAGTGCGGAAAGATGTTATTTAAGAAGTAATTTTAAAGAGAGTTAGTGGTGGTGAGAACTAATAAATAAAACTTAAATAATTGCTGCTTTCCAAGATTAATCGGTAAATACCGTTATCATAAGTAAGTTAAATAAAGGATGGTACCGTCATTTATGACTCCTTAAGTATCATTCTTTTTTATATAATAAGGAAAGGTGGAAGTTATGAAAATATTTATAATTGCGGGAAAAGCAGGAAGTGGAAAAGGAGAAGTAGCCAAATTAATTAAAGAATACTATATTTATAAATTACAAAGTTGTGTTTTAACAGAATATAGTAAAACTTTAAAATTATTTGCCCAAGAATTATCTGATTGGGATGGTAATCCAAATACCAAACCCCGTGCTTATTTACAAGAATTAGGTGATAAAATAAGAAAGATAGATGATAAATATTTTATTAAAAATATGCTTGATGATTTAAAAATATATGAAACAATGACCGATAATGTGGTTATTGCGGGTGCTCGTTTTCCAGAAGAAATCGATGATATTAAATTAAATTATGATAATGTTTATGCAATTTGTGTCGAAAACCAATTTAGTCAAAGCAATTTAACGATTGAAGAACAATCTCATATTTCGGAAACAGCTTTAGATAGTTATGAAGATTTTGATTATATTGTGGCTAATGATGATATAAGTGTTTTAAAAGATAAAATATTTAAATTTTTGGAAGGATTAGAAAAATGAAAATAGAAGCAGAAAAATTACGGGAGATGTATTTAAAATTTTTTGAAAGCAAGAATCATAAAATTATTGATTCGGCTTCCTTAATTCCCGAAAATGATCCAACAGTTTTATTTACCACTGCCGGAATGCATCCTTTAGTGCCTTATCTTTTAGGAACTAGTCATCCTAGTGGTAAAAGACTTACGGATGTTCAAAAATGTATTAGAACTAGTGATATTGATGAAGTAGGCGATGCCTCTCATTTAACTTTCTTTGAAATGTTAGGAAACTGGAGTTTAGGTGATTACTTTAAAGAAGAGGCTATTAAATATAGTTATGAATTTTTAACGAGTAAAGAATATTTAGGTATTCCGAAAGAAAAACTTTATTTTACGGTTTTTGCCGGTGATGATATTGCTCCAAAAGATACGGAGTCATATAACATCTGGCGAAGTTTAGGAGTTGAAGAAGATCATTTATTCTTTTTACCTAAGGAAAATAATTTTTGGATTTTAGGAAGTGGCATTGGCCCATGTGGACCAGATACGGAAATGTTTTATGATACCGGTAAAGAAGCTTGTGGACCTGAGTGTTCTCCTGCTTGTGATTGTGGAAAATATCTAGAAATCTGGAACGATGTTTTCATGGAATATTACCGGAGTGAAGAAGGCAAGCTTACCAAATTAAAACAACAAAATGTTGATACTGGTATGGGCTTAGAAAGAACTATTACCGTTTTAAACCATTTAGAAAGTGTTTATGATTCCGATATTTTTGCGGGCATTAAAACTAAATTAGAAGAATTATCCGGTAAAAAATATGCCGACTATAAAAGTTCTTTCCGCATTATCATGGATCATGTAAGAACCTCTACCTTTATTCTAGGTGATGACCATGGAATTACGCCAAGTAATATTGGAGCCGGTTATGTTTTAAGAAGACTTTTAAGAAGAGCTATAAGGCACTTAAAAAAATTAGAAATTAATGATTATGTTTTAAATGATCTCGCCGCTATTTATATTAAGGAATATGATAGTGTTTATCATGAACTAACCCGCAATAAAGAATTTATCTTTGCCGAGATGGAAAAAGAATATAATAAATTTAGTAAAACTTTAAAAGATGGTGAAAGATTATTTTATAAAACGATTAAACATTTAGAAGGAAATACTTTAAAAGGGGAAGATGCTTTTAAATTATTTGATACCTTTGGTTTTCCGATTGAAATGACGGAAGAATTAGCGCATGAAAATAATTTAGAAGTTGATCGTGAAGGATTTGATAAATGTTTTAAAGAACATCAAGATAAGTCTAGAACCATTGATGCAGGATCATTCAAAGGTGGTCTTGCTGATCATTCGATTGAATCAACTAAGTATCATACTTTAGCCCATTTATTACTAGCTACTTTACAAGAAATATATGGGCCAGATGTTATTCAAAAAGGTTGTAATATAACACCCGAAAGAATTAGATTTGACTTTAATTGTGATCATAAATTAACTGATGAAGAAAAGAGAAAAGTTGAAGACCGGGTTAATGAAATGATTCAAACGAATACTCCAGTTACGTGGGAAGAAATTCCTTATGAACAAGCCAAAAAAGAAGGAGCCCATG
>CANQLN010000040.1 GCA_947624695.1 uncultured Bacilli bacterium | reverse complement strand
GTTCCTTCTGTTTTATCTGTTTTATAATTTTCTTCTGTCTTATCTGTAGCATAATATTCTTTATTTAGGCTATTACTTGCCATATCTGATACTGATAGATTAATATGAATATTTTCTACTCCTTGTTCTATTGATACCACATTAGCTTTTCCTGTTTCAATATTTATATTTGTATTTGTTTCACTATCGGTGACATTTAAGGTATAAAAGGCATATGTTGCACTTATTACTAATACTATTAGAAATACTATTGCTGTGGTTGTTCCGATTATCACTTTCTTTTTATTATCTTTCTCCATATTACTACTTCCTTTTTGTTTAACATACCGAAAATACTCTTCAATATTAATATGGTATTAAATTAAAATTTAATACCATTGTGTCGTATTATTGTACAATTAAATTATAATTTTATTTTCAAAACAAATAAAGTGCTCGTAGCACTTATTTACAAGTTAAACTCTTATTTACCTATATATCGTTATTATTAATTATAAAAAAGAATTAGTCTTTTTTACCAACTAATTCTTCTCTTAAAGCTAAATAATCCGTTTTAGCTAATTTAGTTTTGGGAAATTCTTTTTTATAAATATACTCTCTTGGTAACATATAATGAGCTAAATTCTTTTTAGCATAATCCATTATTTCTTTTTTAACTGTATAGCTTTCTTCTACATCATCTTGTAAAATAATAAACGCTTTAGCTACTTCTTGTTTATAAGAATGAGGAACTCCAACTACACAAGCATCTTTTATATAAGGATGATCTTTTAAAACTCTTTCAATATATTCAGGATAAACATTATAACCAGAAGAGACAATAATTCTTTTAATTCTTTGAACATAGAAAACGACACCATCGGGATCCATATAACCTAAATCGCCAGTGTGAATATATTTTCGACCATCATCATGAAGTTTAAACACATTATCGGTAGCTTTCTTATCATTTAAATAGCCATCCATAACGACAAAACTATGGATACATATTTCCCCAACTTCCCCATTAGGCATTTCTTTATAAGTTTTAGGATCACATATTTTTATAATATTACCTGGAAGAGGGATTCCGACACTTCCGAGTTTATTACTGCCTTTAGTGCCATAACAAACAGGTCCCGTAGTTTCAGTCATGCCATAGCCTTGAATAATTTTGGCTTTAGAGCCATGACTCTTTAGAAAGTCATTAACAGCTTCATTTCTTTGAGGTGATAAAGTATCTCCTCCCGAGATTAAAGCTTTAACATCTTTTAGTGAAACATTTTTCATATGTTTATTTTTAAGCATAGCTTCAAATAAAGTGGGAACACCCAGTAAAAAGTTTGGTTTATAACGAACGAGTAATTTATCAAATCTTTTGGCGTCAAATTGCGGCACTAAAATACAAGTGGCTCCCCGGCAAATCGGAATAAAAAGCCCCACGACTAAACCTAAGCAATGGAATATTGGCAAAACTAAAAGTAAGGAATCTCCCACTTTAGCTTCGGGGAAAAAGACTTTGGCTTGTTCATTAACTCCGATGATACTCCGATTAGATAAAGTAATCGTTTTCGGAATACCCGTAGTGCCTCCACTGTGAAGATAAGTAGCGATATCATCTTTACTTAATTTTTCTTTTATTTCGCCTTGATAATATTTTCCTAAATTAATAAATTTTTTCCAGAACAGATATAAATTATTACTTGCGTCCGGACTTTCTTCTTTTCTTCCCATAGTCACATTATAAACCGTATTAAGTAAAACCGGCATTGAATCGGAAGGACTAGCAATTACTACTTTTTGAACGTTAGTCTCTTTAATAATATTTTTAATTTTACTATAACATTGATTCAAAGCAATTAGTAAAGTGCTTTTTGTTTTAACTAAATATTCTTTAATTTCTTCTTCGGCTGATAAAGGATGCACCATATTGGAAATAGCTCCAATTTTATTGATAGCAAAAAATGATATGGCAGCTTCTGGAGTATTAGGCATACAAATAGTTACAACATCGCCCTTTTTAACACCTAAATATTTTAAACTTTTGGCACATAATTCAATATAATCAAAAAAAACTTTATAAGTCATTTTTCTTCCAAAATAGTTAAAGACATATTCATTTTGAAATTTTTTTGTTTCTTCCCGCATGTAATCATATAATGATAAATTAGGAATATTTACTTTTAATTCTTCTTTAGTATAATATTTTTCCCATAAAAAATTATCTTTATTTTTTGGCATAAAAATATCCTCTTTCTATCTAACCCTATTAAAATTATACAATATTATTCCCTTCTTAACAATGAAAGTTTTATGAAATAATTATTATTTTGCAAAAATTAAAAATTTTTGAATTAAATAATTACAAATAAATAAGATAAATTCAACTGGGATCTTAATAAAAGTGGGATTGATTAAAATAAATTTAGCAAGAATATCTACCGAAAAAGCTGATACTAACATTTGGATTATAACTAAAGAAAAATATTTTAATAAAGCAATGCTAGCCTTACTACTACTTTTAAAAACTTTATTCCGGTTAAGAAGAAAATTAAAAGTGGAAGAAATAATGCGGGCTAAAATGGTAGCTAAAATAATATTTAACCAAAAATGATTAAATAAATTAAAAAGCAAAATATCTAAGATAAAACTTAATATAGCCACAGTAATATATTTAATTAAAACATTATATTTTTGAATAAATTTATTAAGATACTTCATACTATTACCACTTTCTATTTTAATCCCGGAATAAAAGGCCCTTTATCCCGAATATAACCCCAAGTTCCTTTTTGAAATTTTAAGACTATTTCTTCTTTTTCGATATGCTCTAAATTACCATTTATATTATAGTAATAATACTCCCAAACTCCCTCAACTTTAATTGTAAAAATTAAAGTTGTTGTTTCTTTAGTATTTTCACTATTTCTGATAATAACATAATATAATTCTTGATTGTTAACTTCTTTTTTAAAGATTAAATAAATTATTTCCATGATAAAATTAATGGGATCCATCCCTTGAAAATTAGTCATATTAACTCTACTAATTAACATCGTTAATTTTTCTATGATCGACATCTCTTGTTTTTGATAATTTCCCCATAATTCTTGAAAAACATTTTTGAATAACAATTTATTATCTTGATATTCTTTATTAATATAATCACGCACTTTTAAAACTTTAAATTTAAATTCTTTTCGAGTTTCCGGGTTTTTATTAATAATTGTTAAGCCCACTAAAGGTAGGTCAATCTTTGCTCTTATTAAATCCCCATCGGTAATATGGGTCACGGAATCGGCTTTAATTAAATATTTTTGAAAGCGAAAGATTAAACTCGCATGTCCCCCAAAACCTTCTTCTTTATATTGCCTCGTTTCAAAATTAAGACCCAACTCTTCTAAAAATTTAGCATAAATCGCATTAAATTCATAACATACAACTCGGTTATTTTCGGGAGTAATAGTTGATATATGTTCATAATTTTCATGCTCTTTTGAAGAGGCTCCTTTATCATTCGCCGCAAATTCATCATCATAGAAAAGCATTTTACATAATTTATAATAAATATAGATAGCTTTTTCTAAAATGTCTAAATCATTAGGCAAATTATGATAAACTTCTTTTCTTAATTCTTCATTTACTTTAATTTTAGCAATATTAGGATCTTTAACTTGAGTAATAACATTAATGGCCTCTATATCTACTAATTCTTGTTTTTGAATACTCTCAAAATGTTTATAAACTAAAGGCGGAAGGATATATTCCTCGATAGCGTAAATTTTAAAAAAGGTATAAGATGCATATAAAAAGTATTCTTTAGATAGGCCATTAATAGCAATGGGAGATTGACATAATTTCTTAAATTCAGAATCAGGTAAATTAAAAAACTTAATAAATAAAATTATCGGAATAACATAGTTTACCCCTTCGATTTGAATTTTAAAGTTTTCTTTTTGATAATCATTTAAAAAGGTCTTATAAGATATTTTTTCTTTTAGATAGTCTAGTCTTTCTTTTTCTTCCCCACTTAATTCATCTTGTAAAATAGATAAACCTCTTACAATTTCCACTTTGGTTAAAGATAATAAAATAACTTCTTTTTCCATTTCTTTATAGCCAATTTTTACAGTTGTTATTTCATCATTAAATAATTTTAAAACTTCTATGTAATATTCATCTTTTCTAATTAAATCTTTGATTAAAGAAAAACTTACAGATTTTTCCCCTAAATCAATTTTTTCTGCTAAAGAATAAGAAGTTAAATCTTGTCGTTTTAAAATTATCGGTGGCTTAGTCATTTTATTATCACTCGTCATTTTTCTTCATCCATTCTACCTAAATTTTAATATATTTTAACTAGATTGTCCACATAAGAGGAAAAGTTTATTTTATTTACGGATTATTCATAAAATGCTATAATGACTAAAGAAAGGAGTTTCCAAATGGCTGTTACCAATAGTAAAACAGGAAGAATGGGTTTATTCTTTGCAAACCCCATGATTGCCAAATTAGATAAAGTTGAAGAGGCAGATACTGATAGTGTTAGTTTAAAAGGAATTGCATCGAAAACTTTCATTTTACTCATTTTAACTTTAGTAGGCATCGGCTTATATTTTATCTTAAATAAGTATATACCTGTTAAAATGATGGATGGGGAAGGCTATAGCATTAATATAATTCAAGGAGGAATTGTTTTAATCTTGATTTTAATCGCGGCCCTTAATGCCTTCTTATCTTTTAAATTTGTAAGAGGAGCCTCTTTTTTAGGAAGCGTTTATTCTTTAATTCAAGGTTATAGTCTAGCTTTTGTTTTTGAAATATTTGGGCAAGATATTTTAGGACCGGCTTTAATGGCTTTAGTAATTACAATTCTAACCATTTTATTAATGCTCTTCTTATATAAAAAGAATATTATTAAAGTATCTCATCGGTTCTCATCTGTTGTTATTACTTTATTTATGGCGAGTATTTTACTCGGAATTGTTTATGTAATTATATCTTGGATTCCCGCTTGGGCGGCATTTACGGAAATGATTAATAATAATGAGGTCTTATATATTATAGTGGCCCTAGGAAGTTTACTTATCTCTATTCTCTTCTTACTTATTGATTTTGAAGTTTTAAATAATTGTATCGAAAAGAAACTTCCGAAAAAATACGAATGGCTGGGGGCCTTTGGCTTAGCCTTCTGTGTAATTGAAGTTTATATGCGAATCTTAGATTTGTTAAATATCTTTAATTCCAATGTCAAAAATTAGCCATCCAAATGGATGACTATTTTTTTGCCTTAATTTTTATTTTTGCCGACCTAGTAAGGAATTTATTTCCTCAATTAAACGATTAAGTATTCCCCGGTCTATATCTAAAGAATCGGGAATATCATTTAATTTTTCTGCTAAAATGATTTTTTCTTCTCGGGATAAAGAAGTAATTGATGGGACAATAACACTGTTAAATTCATTAGCTAAAGAATTTAAAACAATATCATTATTAGCTCCATAAATACCTTCTTTTTTAGCTAAATGATAATTCTTTAATAACGCTACTATTTTACTAGCAATTAAAGTAGGAATATCATGCTCTACTCTCTCTTCTTCTATTTCTAATTCATTAAAACCTAAATTATGATTAAGTCTTTTAATAGTTTCTTGAATAATTTCCCCAGACTCTATATTTAAATCATCTTTTAAATCTTTTAAAAGACGAGCTTGATCTTTAACTGTTAAACTATCAATTAAAGGAATTATATCTTTATTAAATGTCGAAATAACTTCTTCTTTAATATCATTATCTTTAGGGCCAAATGAACCATTAAGTATCGCTAAATTATACCGAACAGATAAATTTTTTAGATGTTCTTTTAAGTTATCGACAATGTCTTCTTCGTCCTCATAAGTTTTAGTAGCTTCTTCTAAAGGTCTACTTAAAGTATGCCGATTTTTAATTAAAATTTGCTTAATCTCTGCGAGACTAAAATTAGTACAATAAATACCAACTCCATACATCGGGGGATTAGCGGGTCCGATTTCAAATTCTGCCCCAGCTTGTTTAAGAACATTGATGGTATAATAAGTTTCTAAATCTAACTTGGAAATATCTGTAACGCGGGGACTAGTATTTTCAATCCAAACTCGATTATTAATAACATCCATAAAGTCCATCTCCTTTTATCTAATCTTTCTAATACTATTATAAATTAAAAACATTTTATTTGCTAAAATATTTACAATTTACATTACATATATTTTACACCATATTCCAGTAATTATTTACAATAAAAAACTCCTTATTTCTAAGAAGTCTTTTTTAAATTAGATTAATTTTATTTAATAATTATCCGGCGATGGTTTCATATAGAGCTTCATATGATGGAACAGAAATTGTTACGTGAATAGCTTGGCCACTTTTTTCATCTAAATAATCCTGTTCATATACAGTAGGATCAATTTCTCGCCAACCCACAAATTTATAACCATTTCTTGCATCTGGAGCTGTAACAGTAATTTTATCTACATCACCCCGACGGCCTTCATTAACAAAACTCTTACCACCATCAAAGCCAACACAATGAGCAGTATTGCATTCAAAGTGAGCAAACCAAATAATGCCACTTCCAAAGGTTTCACCACTCCATTTTTGAAGAGTTTCATTATCTAAATAATTATCCACACTAAATTCTTTAGTTGTAACTTCTGGCTTTGAAGTAATAGTCCTACTTGTCGAAATAATTTGCGCTCTTATTTGATCAGATAATTTATATACTTCTGGTTTTGAAGTAGACTCTTGTGTCTTTTGACTTTCAGTTTTCTTTTCTTCTTCAGCTTTTAATTTAGCTTCTAAGCCCGCCGTTGATTCTCTGGCTGCTCTTTCTTGCGCTT
The DNA here is from genome assembly GCA_947624695.1 of uncultured Bacilli bacterium. Taxonomy (GTDB): domain Bacteria; phylum Bacillota_I; class Bacilli_A; order RF39; family UBA660; genus SIG200. The sequence goes on along the minus strand of CANQLN010000040.1, from coordinate 1,418 downwards.
CTTTTTCCGCTGCTTCTTTCTCTGCTTGTTCTTGGGCTAATCTTTCGGCTTTCTTTTGAGCAGCCTCTTCTTCTTTAGCTTTCATCTTAGCTTCATATTCAGCTTTATCTCTTTCTTCACCTTTTTTAGCAAGTTCTAGCATTCTTTGGAATTTAGCATCTTCGGCCGCCTTTTTCTTTTCTTCTTCTATTCTCTTTTCTTCCGCTTCTTTTAATTTTTTAGCAGCTGCTTCGGCCGCCTTCTTTTGAGCTTCAGCGGCTTTTCTTTCTTCTTCCGCTTTTTTAGCGGCTTCCTCGGCTACTTTTTTAGCTTCCGCAGCTTTTTTAGCCTCCTCTTCAGCCTTCTTCGCTTTCTCTTCAGCTTCCTTCTTTTGAGCAGCCGCTTCTTTTTCGGCTTTTTCAGCTTCTTTCACTTTGGCTTCCGCCGCCTTTTTAGCTTCCGCTGTTGTTGCTGATTCTACTTCCGCTAAAGCTTTTTTCTTCGCATCGCTTGCTTTTTTAACTGCTGCTTTAGCATCCTCTACTTCTTTTAAAGCTTCTTTTTTATTACTTTCGGCTTTTTTAACATCCTTAGAAGCTTCTTCTACTTTAGATGCGGCTTTCTCTTCTTCTTGTTTAGCACTTTCTACCTTAGCCTCGGCTTCCACTACCTCATTTTCTAAAGTTTCAATAGTTGTTTCTTTTTCAACAGTAGGAGTTACCACTTCCTCAACTGTGGCATTCTCGGCAAAACTCGTGCCATCATTATTTACTTCATTAGAAAAAGCTTCGCTTACTTTATTAGCATTAGCTACGACTGCATAAGCTCCCGCCGCCGCTAAAGTAGAAACTAAAAGTATTCCGGTAACAGATTTCGCATTTAATTTTTTCATATCTATTTCTCCTCTCAAATCATTATATATTCATTATAAAGTAACCTTTAGATAATGTAAAGAAAGAGTCTGGATTAAATGTAAACTCTACACTTTATTATTAAAACTATTCTCTATATATTATAACCAATTTTCTTAAAATTATTTCTTATGCAGATTATCAAGGTTATTTTAAAGTCATATTTTTCTCCTTTTAGCGGCTTCTTCCCAAGTTTCTCCTTCTTCAATATAGCCTCCCGGAATTTCCTAGCCCTTACTTTTTTTAATATTTATGTAGAATTCTACATAAATATTAAAAAAAGTAACCCTTACGAGTTACTTGCCTGAAGGATCTCGTACTTAACATACGATTAGAGCATTCGCATCTATGTGCTTAGTTCGATACACCTCAAAGGTCTTCTAAATAGAATTATACTCCTTTTTCCCTAATTTACAACTACTTCTTTTAATTTTGAGGCATTTTTCAACTCTTGTGAAGTGAAAAGTTAAATTCCAGTTTAAGTATATGGAAAAAGAATTTAGTCTTACATTAAATTCTAGTTTAAAT
>CANQLN010000039.1 GCA_947624695.1 uncultured Bacilli bacterium | reverse complement strand
ACATATAAATGATTATTAGCTATTTTAACTTCTTTAATTCTCGCTCTAATTGATGGCATATTTTCCATATTGACTTCAATAAAGTATTCTTCTTTATGTTGTTCTAAACGTTCAACATCAATATTATCTTCTCTAATAACTACTTCTTCACCATTTTGAATTGTATTGTAATATAGATGAACATCCATAATATTTTTTAAATCAATATTATTTTCATCTAAAGATATTACTTCATTTAATAACTCATAATCATGATGATAATCAGCTTCTTTAGAACTACGACTATAATCGGCTTTTACGGAAACATAATATCTTAATACATCAGCTTTTTTAGGAATAGTTATCTCTTCCTTAGTTTTATCATATTCCTTATTATATAGAGTTTCTCTTTGATCATCAGTAATTGTAATTATTGGCTTATTAATAAGAGAACTATCATTATCTTTTAAGCTAATAAAGACTTTAATATCATCATCCGCTAAATCATAATGATAATCACTAACCTTAACTTTATCTTTTAAAACTTCAATATTAATACTAACTGGTTCTTTTAAAGTAATATTTTTACCATTAGCTAAAGTAATATCTGTTATTTTAAAAGGCTTTTTCCCGGCATTAACAAACCCCGAAATATTTATGATATATTGATCATCTACTTTTTGAGTGTCATATTCTGTATTATTAATTTTTACTTTTTTAATTTGATTACTTAAAGTATCATCTAGACCAGAAGATGTAAAGCTTAGTTTAATATCTTCCCCTTTTTCAAAGGTATCTTTATTAGATCTAAAATTATCAATACTTACATCTTTATATTTATTTTCTTCATATAAGCCATAAGTTACTTTATGAATTTCGACATTTTTATATTCATTTAAATCAGTATCTTCTGGTAAAGAAGATATTTTACTATCAGTATCTAAATCATAACTAGCTTTAAAGATTAAGTCTAAATCTTGGTTAAGAGTAACATCTTCAAAGGTTATTTTATTATGACCTCGTTGAATGGCCTTCGAAACGCCATTTAAAGAAATAGTTCCCTCTTTAAAACTTTCATCCCCCTCTATAGCATTCTTATCTAAAACGACATCAAATTCAAAAGTTACTTTCTTATTTTCATAGTCTTCTTCTATAACTTTTAAGTTTTCAATATGCGGAGCATCTTTTAAAACCTCTAATTTAATTGTCTCTGGTTTTGGTAAAGTAAAGAAATCATTTATTTTAACATAATAACTAGATTTCCGGAATTGAACTCTACTAACATTTAAATCAATAACACCAGATTCATTTGGAGCAGCAATAGTGACAGAAGTTCTATAAATGCTATCTTCCGGTTCATTTTTGGTAACGCCATTAGAACTACTCGTAATATAATTAACATTATTAATAGTTAATGAAGATATTTCTTCATAAATACTACCTTTGCCATATTTATCAATATTATATTGTTTGATATTTTTACCCACCAAAATATTTAAAACCATTTGATAACCTTTTTGGCCTTTAGATAAATAAATATTTTTAGGTAATTCAACACTTTGAACATATAAATCTTCTGGACTATTCGTCGTTATGACTTCTTCTCCGATATTTTGATTAGTATATTTATACTTATCTCCTAAAGTATAATCGGCTAGAAACCGAACTGTATAATAGCCATCAGTACCTTTTTGATAAGAAAGTTCTAAACCACTATTATGGCTTTCATGATCTTTTATTTCTTCAGTGGTAAGTTTTCTTTGATCAATTATTTTGCCCGCTGAATCAATTAACGCAATCGAAAGGCCGTTAAAAGTTTCATCTTCATCAGTTAATTTGAAAGAAACTTTAACTTTTTTATTAGCACTATCATTAGTTATTTTAATATTTTCTGCTTTTGGAGCTCTTTTTAAAACATTATAAATTAAAGTATTAACTTGATAATCTTCGGCATTTTTAAAAGTTTTTAAAGTACTTAATTCCACACTTTCCAAAGACACAGTATGTTTTCCAAAAGAAATATCAGCATTAGTTAGTTCAATCTCATAATTATCCCCATCTCTTTTGGTAATTAAGTATTCATGGGCCTCATTATCATTAACTTTAACCATCGCTGTTTCAACATTTGCCTTAACTCTATTATTACTTGTAAAAGAAACTATTGGGTATTTTCCAGGGGTTAAGGAATCGGTAATAGATGCATTAGTTAAAGTAAAGTTATAATCATGTAATAACATAAAACCATGATCAAAAATTATCTCATCAGTATAATTATTTTGATTATTATCTTTATCACTATCTAAATCATAAGTAGCTTTAACAACAATACTATATTCTTTCTTTTCTTCAAAATGAAAATTTTTAATTTCATTTTGCCCAACAGATACAGGAGAAGAGGCTTCTGGTAACTCTTTATTTTTATTATCATAAATAGTAGCATAGCCTTCTTCAAAGACTTTATCTTCATCTATTATTTCAAATTTTAAACTTTCATTTTCACTATCATAACTAAAATTAGAAACGGTTGGAATATCTTTTAAAACTTCTTTTTCAAAAGTTAAATTTACCAAAATTTCTTTATCATTATCTGTAAATACTTTAGTCATTTTAAATTCATGAACACCAGGCTCAGTTGGGGAAACAATTTTGACAGAATAAATCTCACCATCAAAACTTACATCATAATATTCCCCATCAATCATAACTTTATAAAGTTTGACACCAGATGGCGTAATATTTGCTTTAAAATTAAGAATTATATCTCCTTTTTGAGTATAGTAATCTTCATTATTAGAGGCATCAGTTACGGTAACCGTTGTTTTAACTTCTTTAGCAACATGCCCCGCATCATTAACATCTACTTTGCCATCATTATTCGTATCTAAATCCGGAATATTAGGAGTTTCATTAGAACTAGAATTATTATTTTCTTCTTCTTTATTTTTTTCTTCAGAATTATCATCGGTATTATTTCCGTTATTTGGCTTATTTGGATTAGTTTTTCCTTTTTCTTCGGTTCCTTCAATATTAATTAAATAATCAATAATTTCTTGCGCATCATTATAATCTTTAACTCCATCATTATTAACATCTTTTTTACTAACATTTAAATTAATTAAAACTAAAAGAGTAGCTAAAATAATTACTTCCCCACAAGAAAGAGCCATAACAATAAATTTCTTATCACGATGTTTAATTAAAAGATAAATAATTACTCCTAAAAGAGCCGTGAATAAAAGGCTTAAAGTATATATTATGGGCTTATTACTAAAAACTTTAATTTCTTCTTCTTTATCTTCCGTAATAGTATTTTCTTCGTTATTCTTAATAACTTCATCACTTTTTGCATCTCTAGTAACTTTTAAAGAAGCAATAACACTATCAAAAGGGATGGTTTTACTCCCATCACTTGCAGAAACATTCGTTAAAGCAATATTAGTATCACCGGCTTTAGCATCTTCTTTAACTTTTAAAGTAATCGTAAATAAATCACCAGAAACTTTACCTTTTTTATTAATTAAACCAAACTTATTAGTATCTTCATTAAAACTAACTTCAATGGAAGAATTGCTTGTAAAGTCTTCCTTATTAAGACTAGTAAAAACATTTTCATCGTATTTTAAAGAAGCAATAAAAGCATATAGTTTAACATCATCCGGTAAAACGGCAGTTACTTCAACTTCATCGCCAGCTTCTAAATCACTATTACTAACACTTAAAACCAGACCATCTTTGGCCAAAACCACTAATGGCATTAAAAATAATCCAAATGAAATAATTATATATTTAGAAATTTTCTTTAACATTTAAAATTCCCCCTTTTCTTTAAAAAATACAATATTTTGCTTATGTCTTTTAAAGCAAAAATATTGTATCATATATTCCCTTAATATTCAACTAAATTACCGTAATGTAGACAAGTTTTTAGCGCATTTTTACATATAGTTATTACGCCATTATATTATATGCTAAAATTTTCTATTGGTGACGCAAAAAAAGACCTAAATATAAGTCTTCTCTTTCTTTTGAAATGTCTCCATAATTCCATCACTTTCCGGAATTAAAACAATTTTATTAGCTTTTAAAGTTTTTGGGACATCAATTAATCTTTGATTACTAGAGCCTCTAAATAATAAATTTAAATCTTTTAAATCATTAACAAAAAGGCCATCAACTAAAACATCAACATAATCTAAAAATTCGCGATATAAAGAATTTTTCTTACTCATTTCTAATATTTGTTCATAAGTAAATCCCGTATAACACCAAACATTTAAATTAATACTTTTCGCATATTTAACAATTTCTAAGACTGGTTCAATTTGATATAAAGGATCTCCTCCACTTAAAGTTATGCCATCTTGGTTTTGAAGGCTCTTTAACTTTTCACATATTTCTTGAACCGTAAATTCTGCTCCTCCATTAAAATTATGAGTTTGGGGGTTTTGACAAAAAGGACAGTTATGTGAGCACCCTTGAGTCCAAATAACCGTCCTTACGCCAAAGCCATCAACGACACTATCACTTTGAAGTGGTGCCGCTAATCTAATTGTCATTAATTAGGCAGCATCGGGAGTAGAATCTTGCGTATTTTTTAATTCGTGAACATTAAGACCAGTATGTTTTACACGGTCTTGTTCCTCCGCTTTCTTAGCATTGTTAAATCTTTCGGTTGTTCCAACTAAATAACCAGTTATTCTTCTGATTCTTTCAAATCCAACGCCTTCCCCTATAGTTTTTACTCTTTTTGCTTGTGCTTCCATAATATATTACCTCCTCCTTTTTTATTTTAGCAATCACAATTAAGATTCGTTATAGTTTCCAATGGAACCCCTTCAAAATTTTTCCGTCCACATTTTGGACAAACATCACCAATAACCCCAACATAACCACAAACTGGGTCACGATCAACTGGATGGTTAACAGCACCATATCCAATATCACAATCATGCATGATACGAATTATCTTTTCAAATGCTTCTACATTGTTGGCGGTATCGCCATCTATTTCAATATAAGAAATATGACCAGCATTAGTTAGACGATGATATTTTCCTTCAACTTCTAATTTATGTTGAATAGTTGTATGATAATATACTGGCACATGGAATGAATTCGTATAATATTCTCGATCGGTTACGCCTTTAATCTTGCCATATATGGAACGATCAATTCCCACAAAACGACCACTTAAACCTTCAGCTGGAGTCGCAAGACAAGTGAAGTTTAATTTCATTTCTTTACTATATTCATCACATTTTTCCCGCATATGTTTAACAATTTCTAAACCTAACTTTTGGGCCTTTTCTGATTCCCCATGATGTTCCCCGATTAAGGCTTTTAAACATTCAGCAAGACCAATAAAGCCGATTGATAAGGTACCATGTTTTAAAATTTTTCTTATTTTTTGACCTGGTTCTAATTTTTCAGAGTCTAACCAAACGTGAGCCCCAAGTAAAAATTTAAAATTATTAACACTTTTACTACATTGAACATCAAATCTTTGTAATAATTGTCCTTTACATAAATCTAGTAATTCATCAAGTTCTTCATAAAACCCCTTCATGTCCGCTTTGGTTCTAGTACCATCAACTATACCATGTTTTATTCCAAGTCTAGGAAGGTTAATCGTTGTAAATGATAAATTACCTCTTCCTGGAGTTACTTCCTTATCAGGATAAGCAACGTTGCCAATTACTCTTGTCCGGCATCCCATATAACCTACTTCTGTCTTTGGATCATTATCTTTTAAATATGGTTTATTAAAAGTTGAATCTAAGAAAGAAAAGTTAGGGAATAATCTTTTAGCTGATACTTTGCAAGCTAGTTTAAATAAATCATAGTTTGGATCTTCTTTATTATAGCTTACCCCTTCTTTTAACTTAAATATTGATATTGGGAAGATGGGGGTTTCCCCATGTCCTAAGCCCGCATCAGTTGCGAGTAAGAAATTTTTAATAACCATTCTTCCTTCTGGAGAGGTATCAGTTCCAAAGTTAACAGATGAAAATGGAACTTGAGCTCCCGCTCTTGAATGCATCGTATTTAAATTATGAATGAAAGCTTCCATTGCTTGATAAGTAATTCGATCTGTTTTAGTTAAAGCTTTATCATAAGCTTTGATAAACATCTCTTCTAATCTTTCACTAGTTATATATTCTTTAAATACTTCTTTAGGATCTATTTCAATAGTATCTAGCGCACTTATAACATCGACAACTTTATCAAAATCAATTTCTCCTAGAAAACCATCTAAATCTAAATAATCATAAAGCATTTGTTTTAATTGCTTTTTAAATGTTTTCTTAACTCCTGGAGCCATATAGTAATCAAACATCGGAATACTTTGACCACCATGTTGATCATTTTGATTAGCTTGAATACAAATGGCCGCTAAAGCGGTATAACTCATTATATCGTTTGGAGTTCTTAAAAAACCATGTCCCGTGGTAAAACCATTTTTAAATAGTTTATCTAGATCAATTTGGTTACAAGTTGTTGTTCCCATCGCTAAGAAATCCAAATCGTGAATATGAATAGCACCTTCATCATGAGCTCTTGCATATTTGGCATCCATAAGATAAGCTTTTGCAAATTCTCTTGATACGGTTGGGCCAAAATGAAGCATTGTTCCCATTGGACCATCGCCATCAACATTAGCATTTTCTCTTTTTAAATTCTCTTCTTTAGAACTTTTTAATCCTAAAGATTCAATAGCTTTGACAAATTTGTGTTGTTGCTTAACCGCAAATACTTCTCTAGATGCCGCTCTTCTTTCCCGATATTCGGAAAAAGATCTATAAACAGCCTCGTCTGTTTTTTTAAGTTCTTTTTCAATTATATCTTGAACTTCTTCAATGCCGATTGTTTTTCTATCGGTATATTCCTTTTCAATCGTTTTTAAAACTTTTTCATAAATTTTGTTAACAATTTTTTCGTCGTATTCAGGATAAACGCTATCATAGCCTTTTTTTATGGCTAAAGCAATTTTTGTCCCATTGAAAGGCACTCTTTGGCCACTTCTCTTAACAACAATCAAATCGTTTTCTACTGCATCCTTTATCATTTTTTACCTCTCCCATTTATAAGACTATTATACTCATCATTCTTGTTTTTTAGCAATGTTTTTTTTAGAAAAAAATTTAAAATTGTCAATCGAACAATTTTAAAAAATCAAAATTTTTGACAAAAAAAACATTTCTTATTAGATTCTACCGCTATTCAATTTTAAAATTAATTTTTAAAATTTTTTTGTTCGATTGACAGTGCAAATTTTGTCAAGCAAACTTTTTATTTTTTTTAGATTTCTCTTCTTCTTTATTGCCAGATAATTTAAACAATATTATAATATATTTATACAAAGGAAGATGTGTATGTTTAAAGATAAAAAAATTCATTTTATTGGTATTGGTGGAATATCTATGAGCGGCATTGCGATGATCCTCTATTCTCATGGAAGTGCTATCACAGGATCAGATGCCAACCAAAACGAAAATGTTTTAATGCTTCAAGAAAAAGGAATTAAGGTGACGATCGGGAGTAATCCAAATTTAGTAGATGAAGCCGATATCATTGTTTATACGGCGGCCATCTCTGATGATGACCCAGAATTAGTAAGGGCGAAAGAACTTCATAAAGAGATGTATGAAAGAGGTGTTTTCCTAGGGCTTTTAACGAAAGAATATCATCATGTTATTTGTATTTCGGGAACGCATGGCAAATCAACCACTACGGGGATGATTGCAACCGCTTTTTTAGAAGATGCCAAAAACCCCACCATTCAAATCGGGGCTATCTTACCTAAAATAAAAGCTAATTATTATGTTGGAGATAAAGATTACTTTATTATGGAGGCTTGTGAATATAAAGATAGTTTCTTATCTTTCTTTCCGACTAGTGAAGTTATCTTAAATATTGATGATGATCATTTAGATTATTTCCATAATTTAGAAAATATTAAATCATCTTTTTCTAAATATGCGCATCTTTTGCCTGAAAATGGTAATTTAGTTTTAAATTGTGATGATGAAAATACGATGAGTATTAAAATTCCTTCTAATATTCACACTCTTACTTATGGCATTAATAATAAAGGTAATTTACAAGCTCAAAATATAACCTTTGATGAATTTGGTCACCCTATGTTTGATATTTATTATAATGATGAGTTTTATCTATCTTTACATTTAAATGTTTTAGGAATTCATAATGTTTATAATGCCCTAGCTACAAGTGCCATCTGTATTTTACATGATATAAATAAAGAAGCCATTATCAAAGGGTTAAACACTTATCATGGCGTTGAAAGAAGATTTGAATTACTAGGAACCTATCAAGATAATATATTAGTATATGATGATTATGC
>CANQLN010000038.1 GCA_947624695.1 uncultured Bacilli bacterium | reverse complement strand
TTCTATATTAAAATTTTCATTTTAATATCTTTTTTCTTCTTGTGTTACTTGTTTTCCATAAAACTTTTCACACTATCAAAATATCACACTTTTCTCTATTTTGATAGTTTTATTTATCAAAATTCAAATTGTTGACAATTTCAATGAATACCTCTTCCGGAATTTCTTCAGCTCTAATGTTTTCTTCTAAACCATATTTAGCTAATATTTCTTTTATTTTAGCAAAATCATAATTACTTAAATTATTTTTTAAGGTTTTTCTTTTCATTCTAAAACTATCCGTTATTATTTTAAAATAGTTATCTTTATTTACAACTGGTAATTTCTCCCTTTTTGTCATTTTAATAATGGCACTTTCGACTTTCGGTACGGGATTAAAACAATTTTTACTTACTTTAAATAATTTTTCCACTTGAAAATAATATTGTAAGAACAAAGTCATACTTCCATATTCTTTATTTCTAGGTAAAGCGGTAAAACGATTAGCTACTTCTTCTTGAACCATAAAAATCATTTCTTTAACATCTAATTTTAAATTAATTAAATACTTAATAATGGGGGTAGTTATATAATAAGGTAAATTACCCACAATGTATAAATTGTGATAAGAAATATTTTTAATATCTTCTTCTATATTACTAGTTAAGATATCTTGCCAAATAATTTTTGTTTTACTATTTTCTAAAGGAAGTAAAAATTCTTGTAAATCTAAATCTATTTCATAACATATTAAAAAAGAATTCTTAGCTTTTAACTTTTTAGTCAAAGCTCCTTTTCCTGGACCTATTTCAATTATTAAATCATCAGAATTAGCTTTTATACTTTCACTAATTTTATTTATAATATTTTGATCAGTCAAAAAATTTTGACCTAAACTCTTTTTAGCTTTCACTTGTTTGACCATAACCAAATCTTAAAACATCGTAAGTTATAACACTTCTTTCGACAATATCATAAGCATAACGAATATCACTACTTAATAAATCAAGAGCATTTCCTCTTACCCCGCGGTCAAGAACAATCGCAATAACGGGTTCCGGAGAAATACGATCAGTTTGAAATCTAACTATCGAACCACATGGTAAATTTTTAGATGAAGCTACAATTCTTACTATTCCATAAGTTTCATCAGGATAAGTAGTTTTACCATCAGTAATATCATAAGATGGCTTACATCCTAATGTTCCACCACATAATGGACAGTAAAAAACATAACCAGTTAAATCACCTGTAAAAGTATCTTTCGCCCTATATATATCATTTTCTTGAAATTCTTGCGCTTTTAAAGCCATTGTTGATAAATTAACGGTTTTATTAATATTATCACTATACGACTTAGTTTCAACCATATTAACATAGCTAGAAGAAGCCACAACAAAAAGAATTATAAAGGCACTACGAAATATAAAATTAAATGCTCTTTTCATTATTCACCTTCTAACACTATAATTATACTCAATTTTCTTGATAATGTCAAAAAAAGATAACAAGCGTTACCAAGTTATCTTAAGGCTTATTAATTTCCTAAATTAATTCATTTTTATTAATTCTCGACTAGCAATATAATATTTATAAACTGTTATATTCTTTTGACCACTTTTTATGTATTCTTCAATACTTTTATAATATTTTCCATTATCTTCAATGCCTTCGTCTTCAAATGAATAATATAAGTTTTCACTACCATTAGGAAGTAAAATATAAATATTTTTACCCTCTACTTTAAAACTAACATTATCATTTATATTTTCCCAATCCCAATCGATATCTTCATAATGTTTCGAAATTCCAATATTTATTTTAACTAAATCAATTCCTTCTAAATCTTTAAAATAAATTTTTTGATCTTCTTCCACTACTAAAACATTATTATAAACAGTTATAATTTGGTCATAGCCAACATCTAATACTTTTTTATCTTCTTCAATGTTATATAAATACCATTTATCATTTTCTTTAATCTTAACATAAGTTGTATTAAATTCATTTTGGCCATAATAGATTAATCTTAAATAATCAAATTTAGCTTCGATTACTTTTATACCACTATCAAGTTTAAGAAGGCCATATTTATTTTTTTCTTTATAAACCATCAAATTTTCTTTTATAGAATACATATAACCATCTAGACCTTGATTACCGACAAGGGAAAGATCTGTAAGATCTCCTCTTATGCTATATAATATTCGCCCGTATAAAGTCATTAAACTAGAGGTACTGCCATTTTTAACAACAAAATATTTTTCATCATTATCTTGAATTAAATCAATAAAATCATAACTACCAAAAGAACCACGATTAAAATCAAATATAATACTTTTGTCATTTAAGGCAAGAACCACTCGACCCACATCTAAATCTTCATAATTAAAATGAGCATAAGAAGCTATTTCACAGCCTTCTCCACATTCAAGAGAATTTAAATATTCGTAGCGATTATTTTCATTATTATATTTATAAGCTACAAAATAACCATTAGCAAATTCATAAGCATAAGGGTGTTCATAAGTTTTAGTTAAATATTCTTTGACTTCTTCAGGCCGCGGATTAATAGTATAACGATCTGGTACTCTAATCTCTTCATCATCATAATTAATATCTATTCCCGGCTTGGAAGTATCGCGATTAGCATAGCTAGATATGGCAACTCCAATCCCTATTCCAAGACCAATAAATAGCAAAACAAATAAAATATTATAAATCGTTCTTTTAACACTTGGATTCACTCTAATCACCCTAATCTATTTTAAATATACCATATAAAAGATTATCTAAGCCATAGTTTTAAATAAAACATTTACAAAATATGTAAAAAATGTTGAAAACATCTTAATTTTCAACATTTATTTTAAATAAATTAGCGATATTTTGATTAGTGATATTAGCAAGATCTTCTAAACTTACATTTTTTAATTCCGCCACAAATTTAGCAATATCTAAAATATGAGCAGGACTATTTTTATGTCCTCGAAACGGTTCAGGAGTAAGATAAGGTGCATCAGTTTCTAAAATTATTTTATCTAAAGGTATTTCTTTAATAACATCTTTAATATTCGCATTTTTAAAAGTGATAACGCCATTTACACCCAATAAGTATCCTATCTTTAAGTATTCTTTAGCCGTTTCTAAAGAACCACTAAAAGAATGAATTACGCCCTTAACCGAATATTTCTTTAAAATAGTTAAAGTATCTAAAGTGGCTTCTCTACTATGAATAACAACAGGCATATTATATTTTTCGGCCATTTGTAATTGTAACTCCAAAAGTTTTATTTGTTCATCCTTATTTTCTTTAGAATAATGATAATCAAGGCCAATTTCTCCAATCGCAACTATCTTCGGATTATTTAGATTATCTTCAATAAATTTTAAATCTTCTTCAGTATAATCTTCAACATTTTCCGGATGAATTCCCAACGTCCCATACATATTATCATAGATATTAACTAGTTTTAAAACTTCGGCATTACTTTTTTGATCACAGCCATCATTTATATAGCAATTTACTTTATTAAGAGTACTTTCTTTAATAACGGTATCTAGATCATCATAATATTCTTGATATAAATGACAATGACTATCAGTAAACATTAATCTTCTTTAATCCTTTCAAATAGATTAGCAGGTTTTTCCAATCCTAAATTATACTCTTCTTCTTTTTTATCTAAAGCTGCAAAATTAGTATCTGTAATATTTAAACCTTTAAATATTTTTTCTGAAGTTGTAGGAATAAAGGCTTGAAGTAAAATAGCACATATTCTTATTCCTTCAAGTAAATTGTAAATAACTGTTTCAAGGCGAGGCAATTTTTCTTCATCTTTAGCTAATACCCAAGGAGTTGTATCATCGATATATTTATTGCATTTTCTTAAAACTTCAAAGATACTTTCTAAAGCTTCGTTTATTTTTAAAGCTTCAACTTTTTCCGATACAACATTTTTTAAATTATTAATAGAGTCAACTAAATAAGCATCTATATCTTCATTAACTTCTGAATTTTTAACAACGCCATTAAAATATTTTATGCCCATTTGAATAGTTCTGCTTACTAAATTACCTAAAATATTACATAAATCACCATTAGTTCTCGTGATTAAAGCTTTTTCCGAAAAAGTCCCATCACTTCCAAAAGGAACCTCTCTTAAAGCAAAGTAACGAACTGCATCGACGCCATAAGCATTAATGTATTCTCTAGGATCTTTATAATTACCTAAACTCTTACTAATCTTACCACCATCAATAATTAACCAACCATGACCAAAGACTTGATGCGGTAACTCTAAACCTAAAGCCATTAAAATAGCTGGCCATATAATGGTATGGAAACGCACAATTTCTTTACCAACTAAATGCAAATCCGCAGGCCAATATTTTTTAAATTCCGGGGTTTCTTCGGGATAACCTAAACTCGTAATATAATTAGTTAAGGCATCAATCCAAACATAAATAACATGTTTTTCATCAAAAGTTACCGGAATACCCCAAGTGAATGAGGTTCTAGAAACACACAAATCTTCAAGACCTGGACGAATAAAATTGTTTAACATTTCATTCTTTCTAGATTCTGGCTCAATAAAATGCGGATGGGTTTCATAAAATTCCTCTAACTTATGTTGATATTTACTTAATTTAAAGAAATAAGCTTCTTCGGTAACTTCCGTAACATCTCTGCCACAATCAGGACATTTGCCGTCTACGGCTTGAGTTTCCGTCCAAAAAGATTCACAAGGAACACAATAAAGACCTTTATATTCTCCTTTATAAATATCGCCTTGATCATATAATTTTTTAAATATTTCTTGAACTCTTTTAACATGAAAATCATCAGTAGTTCTAATAAAGAAATCATAAGAAATATTTAAACTTTGCCATAAATCTTTGGCATTTTCAATTATTTTATCAACATATTCCTTAGGAGTTACTCCCGCATCTTTCGCCTTATTTTCAATTTTTAAACCATGTTCATCTGTTCCTGTTTGAAAAAATACATCATAACCCGATAATCTTTTATAACGAGCAATGGCATCCGCAATTATGGTTGTATAGCAATGCCCAATATGAAATTCCGCACTAGGATAATATATTGGGGTTGTTATATAAAATTTTTTATTCATTATTTTTCCTTCTTTCTATTAGTACTTCCAAGTCCTCCTTGGCGTACTCCTTCGCCTTCATCTCCACATGTTAAATATTTAATAAATATTCCTTGAGAATATGACTCACCTTTTTTAACTTTATATACTTTATCACCTTCATTTTGAAGTGATACATAAAAATGTCCTTCATTTTCTGAGTTATTATAATAATCACTATCGATAATTCCTACTTGGTTAGTATTTCGAACATTATACTTAAAACCCATACTACTTCTCACTACCAACATTAGCATTTCATCGCCCGGAAATTTAGCTTTATAACCTGTGGGAATTTTTTTAATTTCTCCAGGAGCTATTTCAAAATCTTCAATGGCTAATAAATCATAACCTGCACTATGCTTTGTTTTCCTAATAGGAAGTTTATATTCTTCATATAATTTTAAATCATCTTTAATATCTTTTTTAAATTGTTCAAAACTTATTTTTTCAAAATATCTTTCCATAATACCTCCTACAAAATGTACTTTAAATCACTTATTTTTTTAATTGTAATATATTTATTACTTTCTTCTTCCGTTTTCCATATAGGTTTAATACCTAATGACTCCGCAAATTCAATATCTGTTTTTAATTTATCGCCAACATAAATACAATCTTCTTTAGAATAGTCTTTCAAAATAATATCAAAAGTTTTAGGATTAGGCTTTAAATAATTAATATCTCCTCCATATATTTTTTTAAAATATTTTAAAATACCCATTTTTTCTAACCGCATTCGTTGACTTTCCGTAAACCAATTTGATATAACAAATAAATCATATTTTGTACTTAAATATTTTAAACATTCTTCTAAATTTTCATCATTAGTGGCTACTTGATTACCAATAGTTTTTATATATTCATCAATAAATTCTAAAGGTAAATTAACATTTAAATTTTTATTTATAAATTTAATTAATTCTTCTTTTTTATAAAAAGTATGCTCTTGTTCATAGTCATCAACTATATTATATATTTTTAAAGGAAGATCACTATCATAAGAAATATTTAAATTATCTAAAGCTAATTTTACTGACATTGTATAATCATCCGGCCAATCAACTAAAGTATTATCCACATCAAATATTATCGTTTTCATTGCTTTCCTCCCTTAAAAATATAAAAAATTCATAAACAAAGGACGAAGTATAGCTCCGCGGTACCACCTTTATTTATGAATTAAATCATACGCTTATCGTTATAAAGCACGTCTGCTTCCTAGCTCCCTTGTTCATACCTAATTATCATCTTTATTAATTTCCACCAACCATTAACTCTCTTTCAAAAGATTTGATAATTATCCCACAAATTCATTGCTAACTGCAATTAGTTTAGCATATGATAAAAGTTTTCGCAATAATTTAATAACTAAAAATTATATTTTACTGTAACATTTTTGTTTTATAAAATCTTTAATTTCAGTTTTACTTTTTCCTTCATAAAATGAAATTAATAGTTTTTTGAACTTTTTAGTTAAATGCTCTGGAATAACAATTAAACCCTTACCTTTAGATATTAAATAATGATTGCAAAAAATTATAGCTGTTCTCTTATTTCCATCAATAAATATTTGTTTTTTCATAACATATAACAACAACTCTATGGCTATATCTACATCACTTATATTCTTATTTAAAATACTCTCTAATTCTTCCTTTATAGAACTAGCAAGAGGAATAGTAGGAGACCAGTTAGTTCCTCCGATGCTTACCGGAACACTTCTTACTTCTCCCGCAGTATAATAAATACCTTCCTCAATTAATTTATTTATTTCGCAAAGTAAATAATAGTCTGTTTTACTTGAAATAACATATTTATTTAAGATAAATTCCCAAGCATGTTTTAAGTTAACAATTTTCAAAACATCTTCCGATGTCATATTATTTATTAAACCACCTTCTATAATGCTTTCAGTATCTACATAAGTAGTGGTTATTCCTTCTAAAACGGCTTGTTTATAAATGGTATCAACCAAATTCCTTTTTGCATAATCAATATTTCTTTTTATTCTATTATCTAACTCCGTATAATTATAATTTAACTTTCTTAATTCTGAATCTATCCTTTTTATTTCTTTTTTTAATCCTTGAGCCATTAAAGTATTACTTATAATTGTATTATGTAATTCTCTATTATACTCTCCTAAATATTTTGTTACTTGAAAACCATCATCCCGATAATGAATATATAAGTATTTCTTTTTACCCCTAGAACGTATTTCAACAGAACCATATGTTAAACTATCTAATTCTTGGCATATAAAATCTTTAATACTTATAAGTTCTAATATCTTAATTCTATTCTTCATAACTATATTCTCCTGTGTGAAACATTTTAACAATTTATATAAAATATTTATTCACATAATAATTATAACAAAATATTCAAATAATACAATTTAATTTTTATTTATTATTTAAACTGGCTCTTTTATTATATATGGATTGCCAATAGAGCCATCTCCGATTAACGACACATCTTGATTCAGATAAAAAACCGGGCGTACTGGATGGGGTTCCGATATCTCTTTCAACGCGACCCAGGGAGCTGTACTGGTCGCTGCAACATAGGCGGAAGCATGCGCATCCCCATCATATGCCGTCATAGTCCATTCAACGCCACTACTATATTTATCATTATCTACTATTCCATTACCAATATATAGCCACGAAGGATATGAAGAACCGGAAGAACTATAGTCACTCATATACATCAACCCTATATCAAAATTACTTTCCGAAGTCACACGCACCTCCTCCTCAAAATAGTCGCCAGATGCCGAAGCATCCATTCCAATATACCACTCTTGGCTACTTATCTTGTTTTGAAACGACTCATTTATAGAATTTAAAAAAGTGCTATTCAAATATTTACGAACTGTAGAATCCATAAAGCTTAATCCTAATCTAGCACTCGGCCCCCATACTTGATCAGTTTTTGATGGTGTAGCCTTTATTATCTTTAGTTGTCCTTCTTTTAAAGTTAAATTGGTAGAAGATGAACTATTATCCGTTATTCCGATTATTCGATACATATATTGTTCCTTATCTTCTTTACATATATTTTGGTCTGTTGTTCCAAAACATATATAATTATTTTGAACGTCTGTATCTGAACCATAATACCTATATAATCCATTTACTGGTTCATCTTGTAATGCATCATTTGTTGTTCTATTAGCTATTAATATTGCTCCTGTTACTTCATTTGGTTTTATTTTAAAATACAATGTACAATATATAGTATTTTTAGTTTTAACATGAATGTTGTTTTCTTCAAAATTTACTACTCCTTCACTCGATACTGCGGCTCCATCTCCATCTGTACATTCAGCTTTCTCATATTGATATGTTTCTGAGTCAGGCCATGATGTTCTACTTGTATCTTCTTTGTAGCCACCACTTTCTTGCTCTATCATTATTGATAAGGTTTTATCTTTATTAGGAAAATGATCTTGTACCTTTACTTCTTGTAATATATTGTTTTCTTTTTTTCTTATTTCTTTTATTCCTATTATTCCAACTAATAAAATTATTATTGTTATAATTATTATTCTCTTTTTCATTATCTACTCCTTTTTTTATTTACTAAAATATGCTTGGCATATATTTGGCCCTGGACTATCTATTACTATATTATTTTCT
>CANQLN010000037.1 GCA_947624695.1 uncultured Bacilli bacterium | reverse complement strand
GAACTCTAATAGTTCTTGCTTGATCAGCTAAAGCTCTAGTAATTGCTTGTCTAATCCACCAAGTCGCATAAGTCGAAAATTTATAACCTTTGTCATAATCGAATTTTTCAACCGCTTTCATTAATCCAATATTACCTTCTTGAATTAAGTCTAAGAATAAAAGACCTCTTCCTACATATCTTTTAGCAATACTAACAACTAGTCTTAAATTACTTTCTGCAAGAAGTCTTTTCGCATCTTCATCACCATCCGCAATTCGCATCGAAATATTCATTTCATCTTCTGAAGATAATAAGCTAATTCTCCCAATTTCTTTTAAATACATTCTAACGGGGTCATTAATATTAACATCTTTAGTAATCTCCGCATCATCTAAAATAGCTACTTCACTTTCAAGAATAGCAGGATCTCCCCCAGCTTCTTCCACATCACTTGCATCTTCTTCCGTAATAACCGATATTCCAGCATCTACAAAAGAATTATATAAGTCATCTAAAGTATCGCTATCAATTTCTAAGCCTTTTAAAGCTTCCGCTAATTCTTCAAAAGTTATATAACCTACTTCTTCTCCTTTTTTAATTAATTCTTCTTTTCTTTGTTCAATCGTCTTAATTTCTACCATTTTTACACTTCCTTTTTCGCATCTATTCTTCTCTTCGACATTGATATTTGTTTATTAATTATTTCTAATTGTTCATTTATATCAGTTGACTTATTAATCTTATCTTTAATTTTTTGCATATTATCTTTTTCTAAAATAGCATTAAGAGCTTTTATATATTCTAAAAAAGTCTCTTCTTTTAAGTCATTACCATCAACATAACCACTTATATTATTAACCATATCTCGAATTTTATCGTCATTTTCGGCATAAGAGATAAAATCTGCTAAATTTATTTTACCATGAGTTTTAATATAATATTCAATTTCGGTAACTAAATTTCTCTCATCAGCATTTTTCAAATACCCTAACTTTTTATTATATATTTTTAAATATTTTGCATCACTCATTAAATAATACAATATATAACTGGCACAAATCTGATATTTATCTTTACTAGGAGTAACTACCTTTATCGGTTGTTCTTCTTTTTCCTGTTTAAACACCAGTTCTTTTTTCAATATTTCATAATCTAAATTATAATCATGAGCCAGTTTTTGTAAAGTAATTTCTTTAGTTAAATTATCTTCGTTTTCGACCATCTTTAAAACAGATTTCACATATTCAATTAACTCTTCCGTATTATTTAAATTTTTATTATTTTTTAAATAATCCATTTTATAATCTAAATAATTTAAACTATGATTAATGGCATCCTCTAGGGCATCTGAGCCAAACTTAACAATATATTCATCGGGATCTTTGGCTCCCTTTAAACGAACAACTTTAACATTTAAATTATTTTTTAAAAGTTCATCCCCAATATTAATCGTCGCAATACTACCCGCATTATCATTATCGAGCATTAATATGATAGGCACTCTTAATTTTTTTAAAATTCCAATCTGTTCTTTAGTTAAAGTCGTTCCCATTAAAGCTAAAACATTTCTAATGCCACTAGAATACATCCTGATAGCATCCATATTACCTTCAACTAAAATGGCACATTTACTTTCTCGAATATAATTCTTGGCATTATAGTAATTAAAGATAATACTTCCCTTTTTATATATTTCCGTTTCTTTTGTATTAATATATTTGGCCGGATCTTCCGTATTATAAATTCGGCCCGTAAAACCTACTACTTTACCATCTAAATTCGTAATCGGAATCATTATTCTACTGACAAAACGGTCATAACCATCTAAACCATTTTTATTAATAAGACCCAAATCATCTAATTTATTCAAATCATAATTTTTTTTAATTAAAACATTATATAAATATTTTTTATCTTTTAAAGAAAGGCCAATTTGAAATTCTTTAATAATATTATCGGTAATATTCCTTTGCTCTAAATACTTTTTAGCCTCAACTCCCTCTTTACTATTTAAATTATTTTGAAATATCTTAGAAGCAAAATCCATTATTTCATAATCTAAACTATATTTGGTATTTACTTTTTTGGTATAAACATAATCTAAGGGGATACCTACTTTATCAGCGACTTTTTTAACAGCTTCGCCAAAACTGATATTTTCATATTCTTGGACAAACTTAAAAACATTACCACCTTTATTACACACAAAGCATTTGAATACTTGTCTTTCCCTTGAAACTGACATACTAGGTGTATGATCATCATGAAAAGGACAAACCCCAAAATAGTTTTTACCTTGAGCTTTTAGTGGTATATAATCGCCAATGATATTTACTATATCAGCCGAATTTCTTATCTCATTAATCTTGTCTTCACTAATTAATTCCATTTTTTCCCCTCTATTTATATATATTGTCGCTATACCCTCGATTTCCTTTTTTTTAAGTGAAATTTTTTTCTAAAGTTAAATTTTTGTTCTCTAAATCTTTCGCTTTAGCTAATTCTAAAAGGCTAAAAATATTGTCATCTTCCACTCCTAAATCATGCTCAAGCATCTTTTTTAAATAAGCCATTACTTCATCACTCATCATCGGTAAAGAACCATAATCTAGATAATTATTTAGAACCTCTTGAGCTTTTTCCCAAACATCTAATTCAGCTAATTTACGAGTAACTTTAGCTTCGATTACTGGTTTTCTTTTTTCTAAATTTCGGAAAATATTCCCACAAGTTATTTTCATTCTTTCAATAATACTTAAAGCTGTTGTTTGACTTTTTTTATCTTCTTTTATAACTTTTTCTACTTTATCAGAAACGACTGCTAAACGATACGCTATAAAAAAATTTACTAAAAATAATATTAAAGACGCTAAAGGATTAAGAATAACAACTCCTAAAATAACAGAAACCAGCGATAAACCACTAAATATTAGTAATTTTGTGGCAATTTGAAAATATAGTTTATAATTATCTTTATCAAGTTTATCAATAACTTCTTGATACTTTTGAATTTCTTCTTCAATTTCAGCTAAGCGGTTTTTATTAACATAATATTCAAATAAAGCTTCTACTTCAAAAGAAGAATAATATATACTATCTAATTCTTTATCTAAATAATTTAAAGATTCAAATATTTCTTTATAACTTTCTTCGGGTTTAAAAATAAATAATATTTTCAAAAGTTCAATTATTTTATAACCTAATTTTTCAAGCATAACAATTCCCCTTAATCGTGCTAAATATTATACTTAAAATCTTAAAATAGTCAATATTATTCCAAAAAAAGACTTAATCTACATTTAGATTAAGTGCAAACCAAAGAAATTGGCGAGTACTCAACATGCATTGTTAAGTATTCCCCTCGTATTCATTATAACATATACTTACTTTGTTTATCAAGAAAACCAAATTTAATAAATTTTTCTCTAAAAATTGTTAAAAATTGCCTTTGTTCGCTTGCTTTATGCTATTAATAAGGTATAATTTTAATAGGAATACTTAACAGTTGAGTACTTGCCTACTTTCGACTGAAAGGGGGCTTGGTATTATGAAGAAAAAAGATTTATTAATCTCGTTTCTAATATTAATTATCATTTTATTAATAGTATCTTTGATGATTCTATCTATAAAAAAATAGTACTCAATCTACATTATTAGATTAAGTACAAACTCTTATTAGGGTAAGTACTCAACCACAGAATGTTAAGTATTCCCTTTTTTATTTTATTCAAGTTTCCTTGACATATTCATTATAACATATACTTACTTTGTTTGTCAAAAAAACAGCCATAAATTTTTTGGCTATTTCTAATTTTCTTCTTCAACTTTTAAAACGTTTTCACCTTTATAGTTACCACATTTTGGGCAAGCTCTATGAGGTCTAATTGCGGCACCACATTTTTCACAAGTTGTAACTGCGCCAACTTCTTTTTTTAAATGAGTTCTCCGCATTCTCTTTTTAGTTTTACTTGTTCTTCTAAAAGGAACTGCCATAACTAATCATCACCTTTCAATAAATCTTCTAATTTCTTAAGTCTTGGATCAATACTAGAGGACTTAACATTATCATTTTTTAATTCCCAACCATCACCTTTAAGGTGTGCATCTTTTTCCTTAGTATAACTAATCGGGACTTCCAATACAATATTTTGCCATAAAATAGCTTTTAAATCAAGTGTATTTTGCATTTTTTCGTAAACATCCGCATTACTTTCCACGATTTCTTCCAAATCTTCCTCAATATTAATACTAAATTCATAAGGAACCAAATCTAAAGTAATAGCATCTTCAATTAACATAGAGCCTGTAAAAAGACAATTAAGTTCAATATTTCCATTGCTATTTTTAGTAATTTCTCCCGTAACTTTAGCCTTTTCTAAACCTTTAATTCTTTTATCAATACCCTCTTCATATAAAACATCATAATTAATATCTATGTTATTTTTAATATTTAATTCATCTAAGTCAATTATCATTCTAATCTTTCGGCCTTTCATCTTTTATCATTATAATATAACCTGACTATTTATTGCAAGAACAAGAAATAAATGATAATATTTATTTAGGTGATAACATGTTAAAAAGTAAATATGCTACTTTAAGTAAAGAAGAAAAAATTAAAGCTAAAGAAGAATTTTATCAAACTGAATTTGGTAAAAATTTAAAAATTCGTTTAGATCGTTTATTCCTAATAGGTATTGCTGGTCTTCTTTTTAGTATTGTTATGTTTGCCACCAATACCAATATTTGGGAAATTATCTTAGGAATTATGCTTTTAATAGCAAGTCTTATCTTTATATTCGGAAGTATGAAAATAAGAAGAGATAAAATTAGTATTTATTTAAACAAGAAAAAGAAGTAGCGGCTTCTTTTTTTCATATATTTTAATATGGATGAGAAATTAAGAAGCTTAAAAGACTTAGAGGAAGAAGATATAATTTGGTATATTTATTTTTTTATTGTTATCTTTGCTTTAATTGCCAATAATTTTGAAAAGAAGTATTTAGATACCAATAATCTAAATGATAAACTAACTGGTCGCAAAATAAATATTGTCTTATTAACGGTTGCCCTAGGAATTTACTTTTACTTCTACACTCATGCTAAAGAAGAACTAAATTTAATTAAAAAAAGCGGAAACCCTAGAAAAATTCAAATAGCCTATGAAAGAATTATAACTAATATCGTCTTTGTCGTGGCCGGATTATTAGCTTTATATACAGAACTTGATGATAATTCTTCGACAGTTGACTTAGCTATTTTTTAAGCCCTATAATATATTTGCTTTTTCTCTAAAGGTTTTTCTTTTAAATTAAATAACTCCGAAACACTCATTACTTGATAGCCTTTACTATATAAAATGGGCAGTAATTCAGATATGGCTTCCACAGTTGATTCATAAGCATCATGAAAAAGAATAATATCTCCATCTTTAATATTATCTATAACATAATTAATTAAATAATCTTTATTCCGATAACGCCAATCATTAGTATCTAAACTCCACATTATAAAAGAAACATCTAAAATGCTAGCTTCACTTTTATTAAGGGCACCATAAGGTGGTCTAACAAGGCTCAAATCTTCCGCAAATAAATTTTTATAAATAGCATTCATTTTCTCATAATCATTAATAATGGCGGCCGCACTCATTTTTCGCATATTGCTATGACTATAAGTATGCGAGCCAATTTCATTACCAGTATTTTTTATACTAATAAGTAAATTTTCATTATTAATTGTTCTTTCACCAACGACAAAAAAAGTCGCATGAAAATGGTTGTCTTCTAGATACTCCAAAATTTTATTAGTCTTCCCTTTATTAGGACTATCATCAAAACTAATAGCGACACTTTTTTTCGCTTTTGTATAATTATACCCACTTTCAATTTGGTAATCACTATCAAGTAAAACCGTAAAATTAACATAATCTTTAATTTCATTATAATTTATTTTTAAATATAAAAGTTCTTCTACTACAGGGGTAATAGTATAATTACTAAAATAAATAACAAGTTCATTATCTCTTAATAAATAATTTCTTTGAACGTCCTCTTGTAGTAAAGCACTCGCTACAAACTTAGGATATTTTAAATATAGTAATTCAGATACTTTATTTTCATAGTCTTCCCTTTTATCTTCTTTGATTAACTCCGCAATATTTACTTCTTTACTACTTCCATATTCATATATTTTGCCTAAATAATTATCATTACTATCTTTATATAAATAACTTTCTAAATTATTACCTAAATTATTTTTCTCAATTAAGACATAATCTTCATTATTTTCATAAAAACAATAATCAATATTTTTATCTTCCCTTTTGGTTAAAGTGACACCTAATAAAAGACCATTAATAATAATTAAAAGACCAATAATAATTTTTAAAACTACTTCTTTTTTCATACCCATCCCTTTTATTATTCCCCATAATCAAATATTCATTTACAAAAATAGAGATTTTTTTTATAATTAATTATAGAGGTATATTATGAGAGTTGATAAAAGAAATTATTATTTAGATATTGCGGAAGCGGTTAGTGAAAGAGGTACTTGTTTAAGAAGAAATTTTGGGGCCGTTATTGTGAAAGATGACGAAATTATTTCCACTGGTTATGTAGGGGCTCCAAGAGGAAGAAAAAATTGTTGTGACTTAAAATATTGTACCCGGGAAAAACTAAATATTCCAAGAGGTGAACGTTATGAATTATGTCGAAGTGTTCATGCGGAGCAAAATGCCATCATTTCTGCCCCACGCAATAAAATGCTTGATTCAACCCTTTATTTAGTGGGAATTAATTATAATGACAAATCTTATGTGGCTAATGCAAGGCCTTGTGCTCTATGTAAAAGAATGATTATTAATGCTGGCATTAAAGAAGTTGTCGTTAGAAATACCAAAGAAGATTTTACCATTATTGATGTCGCTGAGTTTATCAAAAATGATGAATCTTTAGAAGGAATAAAAGGATATTAAAAGAAGTAGCCAAAAACTACTTCCTTTTTAAGCTTAAAGACCTTGTTCGAAACAATCTTTCCGTATATTTTTCTTGAACAATGAGTCTTTTATTATGAAATTTACCCTCATATTCATTTTCAAATGAAGTTAAAATATCATCAATTTTACGTAAATTATCTAAACTTAGATAACCTTTAACAAATTCATCTAATAATTCACTATTAATAGCTAAAAAACGCTCTTCATCAAATTTTTCAATAACATGTAAATATTCATGCGCTGTATTACCATTTAAAATAACCCCATTCCAAAGATAATAACCATTCCCATAGCCTAAATTTTTGCACTGACAGCGAGGAATTAAAAGATGATGATAAGTAAGATCTTCTAAAGAAGAAAAAGAATAACCCATAAAGTCAAATCCTAATCTTTCTAAATAGAAGCTTTGAATTAGTATTTCTTTAACAATCCGATTCCGATATTCTCCCATTATATTCCCCCTTCTTTAGTTATACCATTTATTTTCTTAAAAAGAAAGCTTTAAATATTTATTTTCTCGCCATTTTGAACATGTTCATAAAATTTTTGATTATTTAAGTGATATTTAGGTTCCCGATATTTGTAACAAAAAAGTTTTTGGGGGTCAATACTTTGGGGTAAAAAGCCATTTAACTTACCATTTTTAAGAAAGGCTTCTTTAGCGTCTTTTAATAAACTATCTACATTATCATACTCATGAATACCGGAATAATTAAAGGCCTCAGTATCTAGCATGGGTTCCAACCAATAAACTTTTTTATGAGCATAATAAACAAATAGCGAATGCGATGGCCAAAAGTTCTCATCTACCTCATAATAAAATAAATAAGTTTCTTTTTTTAAAGTTAAATGGTTAAAAAATTGCCGATATAACTCCGTATAATCCCAACAAATGCCTACTTTTGTCTTCATAAGTTCTAAAGGGCTTTGCAAGACATAGTCTTCATTATTATTGCCATCATAATGAATGATGCCATAAATATCGAGCCAACCATAATCTAACTTAGTATGGCAAAAATTGTATAAATCCTCAATCGTCTTTAGATTGTTATCTTTAAATAAGGTATCTAATTTTTCATAATCGATTTGATTATAATTATGAATAAATTCTTCATAACATTGTTGCCATAATTGATTAAATTCTAAAGGATTATTTTTATCAATAATGGTTAATTTTTGATTAAACTCTCTAATAAAAGAGGTTGAATAATCTTTACCATCTTTAATTCCCCTTAAAATTAAATCACTCCAACAAAAATTTTCTTGATAGTAAGAAGATTTCTTATACTCTCCTTCTAATTCTTTATAGGTATCTTTGACTCTAAATTCTTTTAGTTTAATATTTATATTTTCTTCTATTTCTAAAATAAGATATTTATAATAAGGGGTATCGGTAGGTAACCCAATAGATCCCGGGTTTAAAAACAATTTCCCTTTATATTCTTTTTTTAAATATTTATGTGTATGACCAAAAAGACAAATATCAAAATCATATTTAGCTATATATTCATCAAATAATTCTTCAATAGAATTAGCACTATGACCATACTCTTCTCCATGAATGAGTAATATTTTATAATTATTTATAGTAACAATCTCGCGGTTAGGTAAAGACTTTAAATAATTTAGGCTTGCCACCTCTAAATTATGATAAGTAAAATAAACGGGACGATAATTATTAAAATCTTTTTGGCTGGAATCATAATTTAATAAATATTTTTCTCTATTTCCTAAAATTACTTTATCACCATATTTTTGGATCAAATTTATTATTTCGTTTTCCTTGGGTCCATCGGTAAGATAATCTCCCAAAAAGAAAATTTGCTCACATTTTTCTTTTTTTACATCTTCTAAAGCTAAGGAAAGTGCTAAAATATTCGAATGAATATCACTAATAACCGCTATTTTCATTTTCTCACCCACTTTTAGTATAACATATAATATATTGCTAACCTATGAAAAAATTTTGGTAATTTACTGATGTTTACTTGCAACTTAAAAACAATTATAGTATAATGAAAAAGCAATGGACCTCTAGCTCAGCTGGTTAGAGCATCCGGCTCATAACCGGGCGGTCGTAGGTTCGAGTCCTACG
>CANQLN010000036.1 GCA_947624695.1 uncultured Bacilli bacterium | reverse complement strand
AGTCTTTGTTTTTGACCACCGGAAATATTGGTTCCTCCTCTTGATATCGGCGCCTCATAAGTGCCTTCCATTTTTAAGACAAAATCTTCGCCTTGGGCAACTTTTATGGCTTCTTTAATTTTTTCTTTACTAGGCTTTTTCTTTCCATTATCTCCATAGGTTACATTAGAAGACACTGACCCACTAAAGATAACGGCCTTTTGGGGAATATAACCGATTATATTATTTAAACTTTCTTGTTTATAATCTTTAACATTAACCCCATCCACTAATACCTCGCCATCAGTAGCGTCATAAAACCGCGGTACTAAATTAATTAGTGTCGACTTACCACTACCAGTTGAGCCAATAAAGGCTACTGTTTCTCCTTTACTAGCCTTAAAAGAAACATTTTGAAGCATGTACTCTTCAGCATCTGGGTATTTGAAGGAAACATTTTTAAATTCGACAGTTCCCACTTCTTTACCTTTCGTTTGTGTACCATCCTTAATATGTTCTTCCGTTTCTAAAACTTCCAAAATTCTTTTGGCGGAAACTGAGGCTCTTGGATACATTACAAAAATCATAATTAATAACATAAATGAAATCAAAACTTGCATAGCATAACTTGAAAATACAACCATATCACTAAAAAGACTTATTTTTCCCATCACATTAGCTTTTTCAATCAAAATTGCCCCGATAAAATAGATAGATAAAGAAAGGCCAGAAGAAATTAAAGACATAACGGGCGATAATAAGCCCATCGTTTTTTGATTAAATAATTGCACATTTTTTAATTCTTCATTAGCATTTTCAAATTTCTTTTGTTGATAATTTTCGGCATTAAACGCTCTGATAACTCGAATACCCATTAAGTTTTCTCTAGTAATTCTATTTAAATTATCTGTAAGTTTTTGAACAATTTTAAATTTTGGAAAAACTAATCGCATTAAAATAACAATTACAATTAATAAAATAACTACGCCAATAATGGTGGCTAAAGTCCAATTCCAGTTTTTGCCCGCTATTTTTAAAATAGCCCAAGTGGCCATAATCGGAGCTTTAATCATCGCTTGAAGCCCCATGGCAATAAGCATTTGAACTTGAGTAACATCATTAGTAGTTCTCGTAATTAAACTACTCGTCGAAAATATTTTAATTTCTTCTTGTCCAAAATTATTAACTTTCTCAAAAATACTTTGGCGAATAACTTTGCCAAAATAAGCCGCCACCGTCGCCGCAAAATAACCGACAATAACGGAGGCTATTAAACTGCCAAAAGCACAAAGAAGCATATATTTTCCTTCATTTAAAATATCGGCCATTTTACTACCTTCGGTTTGGACTAAAACCGTTATATTAGACATATAATCCGGTATTTTTAATTCTAAATAAACATTTATAGCGACAAAAAAGACACATATTAAAGCATATAAAAAATGTTTTTTGCCTAATTTTTTAAATAATTTTAACATTTAACCTTCCTCCTTAAGCTGCATTTATGATTTTACCAACAATTAAAATATATTGCAACACTAACCAAACATTCCTAATTTTAAACTTTATTTGTGAGAAAATAATGAAAACTTGCTAATTACTAGCAAGCTTACTTTCCCCAGTGGCATAATCAATTATAATTCCTTCTTGAACATTATAAATATAGACATTAAATTTAATTCCTTCTCCCTTATCTTCGATCGATAAAGCTTCCATTTGAATACCACTTGCCACTAGATCTGTTCCTTTGAATATTGGCGTTACCCGGTAAGCAACATGATTGTTAGTTTTTTTAATATAATCCGCCACTTCATTTTCAAAATTTAACATAGCTCCCGTATTCGTTTCTCTTGTACAAGTGATCAAATTATTTGGATTAGCATTTTCTCCAGTTAATTGATAGCCAATTAAATGACACCGATTATATAGATATTTACCATCGACAATATCATATTTAACTGTATGCCACCCACTTGGTTTAATCATGTCAATGCTCCCTCTTTCTTCGGTAGGCATTAAATCTTTACCAATAATGGCAAAGGCTTTGGTGCATCTTCCCAGAATATCTAAATCGCCATATTCTTCTTTCGAAACAGCTTGTAACTCTTCTTCTTTAAATTCGGGATTATTCTCATTAATATAAACATAAGGTTTATTACTATAAGAAGGGATCTCTCCTAGTTCATAGGAATTATGGGAATAAGCATAACTATAAATAAATTTTTTAATATCATCTGCATAATTATAATAAATAACCAGTAAAACTATAACCAGTAAAGATACCCCTAAACTTAAATTTTTCTTACCTCTTCTTTTGGCCACGGTTTCGACTCCTTTTTTGACCCTTATTTCCCTCTAAAGCAATAGCTTCATTAATAATGGGACTTAAAGTCATTTCAACTTTTTTAACTAAATTTAATAAATAACCGGCTTCAATATCACTTAATCTTTCCGGTACCCCATTAACTTTTTCATATTTAGGAGTATAAATACCTCTTTCTAAAGGACTGGTAAGCATGCCTTTTTTAGAAGGTATTTGCATTTTAAAAGTTCGTAAATTATTTTCTGGTCTACCTAAAGGAATAGTTAAAATTATATAAGGTCTTTCATTATAATAACTTTCAATAATTATTTCTTCCTTATATTCTATGATATCTAAATCATCTAAAGCACCTTTAATTAAACCTCGTTTTTGATAAGAAAGATATCGCGAAACTAACAACATTAAATTATCAAATATTTTAAGGGCTTTTAATTTTTCTTCTTTCTCTTCTTCATAAGCTAATTTTACTTCCTCATAAGCTATTTGATAATCTAAAGGATTTTTTAAATCATTATCACTTATCCCAAGATATCCTAAATTTTTTAATTTTTCATCATATAAATTAACCGCTACGGAAATGGTTGCTAAAGTATTGCTTATGGTACTTCTCTTTGCCATATTATAAGGTAAATCTTCTCTTAAAACTGGTATTTTGATTTCTTCCTCTTTTGCTAATTCCTCGCTTTTATTACTAAAGACATATTTTAAATCTACAACAGAAGCAAATCCACCTTTTAAAACTTCCCCATCTTCATTAAATTCAATAATGGGATTACTATCGGTAGTCATTAATAAAGTTTGACATCTACCACTTTTTTTCAACTGTTCTTGGCACTCAATACCTAAACCTAAAAGGTTTAAAGATGGCATTTTACTTCCTATAATAATGTCATAATCCCCTAAAGAGTTTAAAATAAAATGAGTAATATCTTCTTTATTTACTTTTAAAAAAGTAATTTTAACTCCTAAAAGTTCTTTAACTATATCACTCCAAGAAGTCATATCTTTTTGTTCACTTAAATATAGTATTTTTAAACTTCTCTTAAATTTCGGCACAATAACATTTAAATTTTCTTTTACAGGAATGGGTACAAAAGTTAAAGGAATATAATTTCTTTCTAAACTATGATTATTTTTTAAAAATTCTGCTAATTTATCTAATAAATTATCTAAATTTCCCGTAAAAGAAGCCTTACTTTTTCCATAATTAAATTCTGCTTGATATTCTTTTTCTTCTTTCAAATTTAATAATATTGTTCCATATTTTTTCTCTAAATAAAGAATTTCTTTTTCTAAATAATCCATACCCACTAAAACAGTACTTCCTAAAATAACGGCATGATATTGACTTAATCTTTGCGGGTATTTTTCATAATATCGACTTGCTAAAATGCGCGACTTAAAATGATCTATATTTTGATAACCTTTATTTTTTAAACTTTCTAAAATAATATCATCAGCACTTATTAATAATATGCGACTTTTCTTTTTTACTTCTTCAATCTCCATTCCAAAGCCTCCTTTAGTTTATATATATAATTATATAACAGGTTTTAAAAAGTGAAAACTATTTTTGAATAAAAACAGGTGTTACCAAAAAAGAATCCTAAGAGGATTTCTTAGAATTCTTTTTACTAATAAATTGATCTAGGGCCGCTAGCATTGGAGGAAGTAAGAAAATAATGAGAATGGATGCGCAAATTGTTCCTTCAGATAAAGTCTTACAAATTTTAGCCGCTACTTCGGAGGCAAAATTACCCACAATTAAAGTGACAATTATTAAGATTGAAGCACTAGTCAAAATTGTATGCATCGAATTGTTATAAGCCCTTATTAAAGAGGTTTCAATATCTTGACTTTTCCGCTCTTCTAAATAATAAGAAGTATACAAAATGGCATAATCGATGGTGGCTCCCATTAAAATACTTTGAACAATTAAAATAGAAATAAAGTAAACAGAACCACTAAAAGAGAGAATACCCATAATTAAGAAAATAGCACTTTGAATTAGAAGAACTAAAAGAGTTGATATTTTTAAAGATTTGAAAGTGAAAGCTACTACTACAAAGATAAAGGACATGGTCAAAACGGTAATTAAATTAAGTTCACCGGAAAATGTATGGGTCATTTCTAATGCCATTGGAGAATCTCCCACTAAATAATATTCTCCTTTACCCTCTAACTTTTTATCAATGTCACTAATAAAGTCAAAAGTATCTTTACTTTCCGGTTCTAAATAAGTATTAAGTAAAGCCCGATGATATTTAGGACTCACTAAACTTATTTTAGCATCATCAATTTTTTGATCTCCTTCGATTATATCTTCTTTTAAGTCTTCTTTAATATAATCATCAAATCTTTTATCTTCTAAAATATTAGTTTTAAGATAATGAATAAACTCTTCCACAGTCATTTTATAATCATCACTATATTGTTTTTCACTACCATAATAAATATAAACTAAATCAATTAAATCTTTATCCAAATCTTTACTTAATGGAGAAAGCAAATTATATAATTCTTTACTTGTATACTCCCTTTTATTTAAAGAATTAGTTATTATTTTATCAACTATCTTTAATTTATTAACCGCATCACTACTTAAAGTATTTGCATATTTGCTATTTAAAACATCTTTTAAAAGAAAACTTATAAATTCTTGATAAGATAATGATACCTTCTCTTTTTCACTTTTATATAAAGCATAAATTAAATTCATATCATCTTCTTTAACATTTAAGAATTCCGCCATTTCCCGCCCCGAGAATGTTTGATTATTTCGACTACTTTCCATAATATTTAAAAGTAAATTTAAATTATCTAAAGTATCTTTATCAACATTGCTTACTAAGGTATCATTTGAAATAATCAAACTTACAAACTCATAAGGAGTTAAAGAGACTGTATCTTCAAAATATAAGACATAAACATTTCTTAAACTATCATTTTCAATATTTAAAACTTTACTCATTTCTTCATATTGATAAGTTTTATTATTAATCGTACTTTCCATAATAGTATTTGCCAAAGTTAATTTTGTTAATGTAGCTTCATCTAAAAAGCTTTTATAATTACCTTTCATAATGGTACTTACAAATTCATAAGGCGTATGAGGTTCCATATTTCCCATAAAAAGCTTGATAGTTTTAGCATCCATACCAAAGAAAGCTCCTAATTCTTCATTAGTCATTTTCTTAGTAATAAGTGCATTATCACTTAAAGTTTTAATTAAATTTAAGTTTGCTATTTCTTCGTTACTTAAACTTTCCTTAACTACTTCATTAGTAAGCATAAAATTTCCTAAAGATGAAATACTTAAGCGATAAGGAGAAATTTCTTCATTTAAATAATATAAGTAAACATTATGCGCTACCTCTTCTGAAATTTCTAAAGTACTAGCCATTTTTTGATAATTTAAAGATTCATTTATAATGTTTCCATCAGAATATTTAGCTAATAAATTTATCTCATTTTTAGCATCTTCATCAAATAAAGAAGCATATTTTTCGTTAGTTAAAACATTAGCTTCAACATAATTAGCAAAACTATTTAAAGTAAGATAAGTATTATTATCTTTAACATTATATAAAACCATTAAATCATCATAAACAGCACTTTTAATATTTAAAGTTTTCGTTATTTCATCTTTACTTCTTTTTTGGTTAATGTTTTTTGTATTTGTAAAGTTTTTCAAAGTATCAATATCATCTTTCATATTTTTACTAATATGACTATTCATTTCTTCATTTTTATAAACTTTACTTTTAATAAAATCTAATAAAGTATCTAAATTTATTTTATTATTTTCTTCGGGATTAAAATAATGATAATAAACAATTTTGGTTAAATAATCTTCAACTTCCGTATCTGTTTCTAATTCTTTTAATTTGGAATTTAAGTCTTGATAAGCTATTTTTTCATTAATAGTATTACCATAACATAAAGCATCTTTAATATAAGGGTTATCTTTAACGGAATTACAAATACTGGTAATATCGTCTTCCATCTCTTTATCATAAATTAAAACAATTTGATTGTTAAGGGGAAAGACTTTTTCAATTTCACTCACTTCTGATGAAGTGTATAAAATTCCTAAATTACCTTTAAGAAGAAAACTACCAACTAGAATAATTACAAAAAGAATAATTCCGACATAACGAACTCTATAAGCAAATCTACCTAAAAAACGCAATTTGAAAATGGGACATTTTTTCTTCCATTTGAATATTAATTTATCAAAAAGTAAGATTAAGAAAGGCAAAATAGTAAAGATACTTACTAAACTAAATAAAACACCTTTAGCAAGAACAAAACCTAAATCCTTACCAATCGTAAAACTCATAAACACTAAGGCTAAAAGACCCACAATGGTAGTAACGGAACTACTAGATATCGACTTAAAAGAATGATATAAAGCTTTTTTCATCGCTTTAACTTTATCTTCTTCTACCTCTCTTTCTTGACGATATCTATTCATAAGCATAATCGAATAATCCATCGATAAAGCCATTTGCAAAATTGCGGCGATCGAATTCGTAATATTAGAAACACTCCCAAAAATAAAATTCGTGCCTTTATTTAAGAAGACTGCGATTAAAATGGCAAAAAGGAATAAAAAAGGTTCAATATAAGATTCAGACATAATAATTAAAATGACTAAAGCACTTAAAACCGCAATTACGACAATATAAAATGGTAAAACATTTTTATTTTCGGAAGAAATAGACCCAGATGTATCAACTAAATTATCTTTAAAATGCTCTACTACTTCGGTATATACTTGTTTGGCTTCTTTAGAAGAAGAATCATAATCCAAATTTAAAACATATAAAGTATAATTATCTTTATTATAATATTCATTATCTTCATACTCGACCTCATCAACATATTTTAAATTTTCTAAGTATTCTAAAGACTTAGCCTTTTCTTCTTTCGATAAATCTTTAAGCATAATATCTAAAGAACTCATCTCATCATCAAAATTATCTTCCATAATATCTAAACCTTTTCGAACATCCGAACTTTTAGGAAGATATTCCATTATATCATAATTAATTTTTGTAAATTTTGTGGAAAAAACCGCTAAAATAGTTAAAATAATAAAAACAATAAAAATCCATAATCTTTTTTCCACAATAAAATTCGTAATTTTTTGCATATTTTTTCCTCATTTCTAAGCGAAACTAACATAAATTATAAAATAATTATTTTCAAAAATAAATAACAATTTATTAAATAGTGTCTAAATTTTAACAGTGTATTTAAGTGTGTTCAAATATATGTTAAAATATAAAAGGTGAGACCATGAAAGTTAAAATGAAAAATTCTTCTTCTTTAAAAACTAGAGAAAAGATAAAAAGTGCTTTTGCTAAAGAAGTTAAAATTAAAAAAGATGTTGATAAAATAACAGTTACGGACATCACTAAACTAGCGGACATCACCCGGGGAACATTTTATACCCATTATGATAATATTTATGATGTTGCTAAAGAATTCCAAGATGAAACCTTAAATGTTTTAACAAGTAATTTAAGTAAATTACAAACTGCCGAAAATATTGACTTGTTTTTTGATACTGTGATGAATTATTTAGAAAAGCATGAAGATATCTATGCTATGCTTCTTTCTAGTAATGATCCCTTCTTATTTACCGGTAATTTAAATAAATTAATTTTAGATAATTTAGCGGCCGTTTTACCTAAAGAAAAGATTAAGTCTCATGAGATGGCTATTTCTATTTATCTTGATGGCAGTATTGCCTTAATTATCAAGTATTTTCGAAAAGAAATACCCTACTCTTTAGAAGAAATTAATCAAGTAATTAAAGAGACTTTTAAAAAATTATTTTAATTGATATAATGAAAAAAGGTAGTTGATAGGATGAAAAAAATTTTATTGAGTTTATGGTTTTTATTAATTCCCCTTCCTGTTTTAGCGGAAGATATTACAGGCTCTGTATCTATTTTAGTAAATAATGAAAAAATAAATAAAATAACTGATAATAATGAAAATAGTTATGCTACAATAAATGCAAATAGAGAAATTACGATTACGAGTGAAACAGATATTTCTGGCATCTATATAATATATGAATTAAGTAGTCAAAAGGGAGTAATTAATTATAAAGAAAAGTCTCAAAGTTTAGGAGCCAATAGTTTCTTACACGAATATGTTAAATTAGAAGAAAAAACTAAAGAGGCGATGATAACTTACGAAGCAGATGTCAAAATTGCGGAAATTTATGTTTTAAGTGCAGGAGAACTTCCGAATTTTGTAGAAGTATGGAATCCACCTTTTGATAAAGCCGATTTGCTTTTATTTTCTACCCATAGTGATGATGAACAACTATTTTTTCTAGGCTTAATCCCAACTTATGTAGCGAAAGGAGCCAATGTGCAAGTTGTATATTTTACTAATCATTTTGATAATCCCAAAAGGCTTCATGAACAACTCCATGGCCTTTATACAGTAGGCATCAGAAACTATCCTATTATCGGTCCAATTCCGGATGCTTGGTCCACAACCTTAGAAGGAGCCATTAAAAATATGAATAAAAGTAATCTAACGGAAGATGATGCTTTAAAATATGAAGTAGAAAATATTCGGCGGTTTAAACCTTTAGTTATTGTGGGTCATGATGAAAACGGAGAATATAGTCATGGCCAACATATTTTAAATACTTATATTTTAAAACAAGCGATATTAAAAGCGAATGATGCCACTTATGATCAAGAATCTCTAAATAATTATGGCTTATGGGACACTCCTAAATTATACTTACATTTATATAAAGAAAACCCTATTGTAATGGATTATGATACCCCTCTTGAATATTTTGATGGTAAAACAGCTTATGAAGTAAGTAAAGAAGGTTATAGTAAACACTTAAGTCAACAATGGACTTGGTTTACCGCTTGGATTTTAGGAAAAAATAAAGAATTTACGAAAGCCACCGAAATTAAAACTTATTCCCCTTTAGAATTTGGTTTATATCG
>CANQLN010000035.1 GCA_947624695.1 uncultured Bacilli bacterium | reverse complement strand
TTGTTTCTAATATTTGATTCAATGCTTGTTCATCTTCGTTTACATACATAATAAAACTGATACTCCTTTCTTGAATATCAGTTTATATTATTTCTATTGAAGTTACCATTCTCTTTTTTTTCTTTGTCTATTTTATTGGGTACACTTCATTCTAACTCCTTTTTTTATTTTAATTCTTTTTGATATAGTTTTTGATAAACTTTATTAGTTTTCATTAATTTATCATGAGTATCAAAGCCCACTACTTTACCCTTATCAATAACCATAATTTTATCACAATCAATAACAGTCGATAATCGGTGCGCAATAATCAAAATAGTATAATCTTTTCTTATTTTTCTAATTGAATCATGAATATGCTCTTGGGTTTCATTATCTAAACTACTAGTTGCTTCATCCAGCATAATAATTTTACTATTTTTAACTAAAGCCCGGGCAATCGCTAGTCTTTGTTTTAAACCACCTGATAAAATAACCCCATTTTCCCCCACTAAAGTATCATATTTATGATCTAGAGAATTAATGTAATCATCTAACTTACATAACTTACATTTTTCCTTAATTTCTTCATCTGTAATTTGGGGATTAACAATCTTTAAATTTTCTTTAATGGACATATTGAAAATATAAGGATCTTGCGTAATCGTCGAAATATTTTCCCGAATAGTGTCTTCGGTTAATTCATTTATATTAATATTATCTAAAAGAATTGTTCCTTTTTCAGGCGTATATAACTTATTAATTAAATTAAAGATTGTGGTTTTACCTGCACCACTTTTACCAACAATCCCAATCGTTTCACCAACATTTATTTTAAAATTAATTCCTTTTAAGACTTGATTCTTATCATAACCAAAGCAAACATTTTTAAATTCTAAACATCCTAAAACATTTGTAATTTTAACATTTCCGTATTGATCTTTAGGATATTTTTCACCTCCAATTACTTCATAAATTCTTTCCATAGAAATATTTACTTCTTTATAGTTTCGATAAATACCCCCAATTTCATTAACAAGATCCGTCGCTCTTCCCCGATACATATATAAAACTAACATATTAGCCCCATTTAAAAGGCCATTTTTAATTAAGATAATACATAAAATAATGAAAAATAATTCATATAAACTTCGTAAGATATCTTCTAAAAACCAATGTTTTTCATCTCGCATCCGCGATTCATAATTATACTTCTTGATAGCTCTTTGATCTTTTAAGGTTTTTTTAATTAAAGCTTCTTTTAAATTTAAAACTTTAATATCTTTAATTCCTCTTATTAATTCATTAAAATTACTAGAATATTTTTCATACATTTCATTAGAGGTTTTTCTTTCAACTTCCCATCTTTTGGTTCTTCTAATATTAAGATAAAAGAAAACAAAAGAAAAAATTAAAAAATATAATCCTAAATAAATATTAAGATAAAAGATATAAATTAAAACTCCCAAAGAAGATAAGAAACCGACTAAATTATATCTGAGATAAGTAAAAATACCCGCTAGACTAGAGGCTTCACTATTGACTCTTTCAGCAAAGAAACCCGTTCCTTTTTGATCGAAATTTTTTATTTCTAAATTAAATAACTCTTTCGAAATATCTTCTTTAATTTTTAATTCCACATCATCTTGAATTTTACTACTACTTACTTTATTAAGATAAGAAATAAGATTAGCAATAAGACGACAAACCACTAGTAAAAAAGAAAATATTAACATGTTGCGAAAATTAATTTGGGTAATAGCTTCTAAATTTTTAGCTGATATTAACGGATCTAACATATTAATACCCGTTATTCCTAAAGATGTTAATAAATAGATAAATATTAAAAATTTCTTTTCTTTAAAATAAGCAAATATTTTTTTATAGTACTTCCACTTCTTCATATAATCCCTTCAAAGCACTATTATTTTACCTTAAAAGAAGCGCTTTAGCAAGAAAAAAGAGTCCAAAATTAAATTCTGTTCTCTTCTTTAATAACACTAAAGTAATTATTACCTTTTGGACTAAAAGATTCACTTCCGGAAACTTTAATATAATCCGCCCTAAAAGATAAGTAATTATGCATTATTTTTTCGGTATATAGGAAATCAATAATCGCTTGATAACCAACACTATCTGTTTCATTCATATGTCTTTTATAAGAACCACTTTGGTAAACAGTAAACTGATTAGGAGCAATAGCTTGGTAATACATGTTCATTCCTTTGTCTTTTCCAAACTTGCTATCAATTATTCTTACCCAGTTCTTACTATGTGTTCGGTTATAAATTGTATTAATAACGGCATAAGCATCTTCATAAGTATTATCGGCTTCGCTTAAAACGACTCCAACTAAAACTTTAAATTCGCTCATCGTTAAATGATACTTGTCTAAGATTATCTCTAACTTATCGCTATTAGTTAAAGCGATGGTTTTAAATGTATCTAAAGATACATAATCATTAACATTAGTAATTATGATTGGTTTTGGTACAATCACCATTGCCAACACTAAATATATTAGTGGTAAAACCAAATATTTTAAATTATATTTATAAATTATATACTTCGCCCAACCCCACAACTTGGGGAGGACATAAGCATTATCTTCAAAATTATTCATCTCATTCCCCCTGAATGAACAAGATAATTATACCACATATTGCATTATATGTCAAATTACGTAAAAATATTAATGATATTTTACCAAGAATTAACAAAATATCTTGACTTATTGACGATATTTTACTCCAAAAGAAAAAGCTCCTATTTTAAGGAACTCTAACGGAAACCGCCACCACCGGCACCGCCACCAAAGGAGCCTCCGCCACCACCAGATGAAGAGAATCCGCCACCACCAGCTGAATAGCTCTCTGCTCTTGATCTAGCGGCACTAGCGGCTGATACTCCTTCATAAGAAATGGTATGAATAAAGATTATATCATCATAATAATCATCCGTTAAAACTTCCGGGTATAAGCGTTTAAATTCTTTCGCTACTTTTTTGGCAATACCAAAGATTTGGGCATACATTAAATATTCTTCCCATAGTTTAACTTCAATGGCTTTCCGGTCAGAAATAAGCGAAAATTCATTTAAAAATTTCTTTAAACCTGCCATTTTTAAGGCTTCTTCTTGCATTTTATCACTGACATGATAAACTGGTCCAAAAGTTTTATCTTCTTTGGTAATTAAACCTTCTAAAACATAACTATCAGTCACATTATCAATCGCTTTATTAAACCAATTTAAAATTTCTTTATAATTCTTTTTACACCATTTGGTAAACTCATTCTTCTCTAAAATGCCATCTAAACTAGCTTCCATCATCATCGTAAATAATTCATTTTCTAAAGGAGTTAAATTATCACTTCTCACTAATTTTAAAGCTTTATTTTTTTCATCTAATTGATCATTTTCAATATTGCCATCTCTTAACCATTTTAAGAGAATAGTACCAAGAAAATCCGTATTCTTTTTGATTAAATTATATTCACAAGCAATCCAATAAGCTTTAAAAATATCTTTTTCACAAGGAATATCCCGAAAATAAGGAGCATCTTTTAAATTTTTAGTTCCTTTATTAAATTTTAAT
Organism: uncultured Bacilli bacterium; assembly: GCA_947624695.1. Lineage (GTDB taxonomy): Bacteria > Bacillota_I > Bacilli_A > RF39 > UBA660 > SIG200. Next base: position 6,028 of record CANQLN010000035.1, on the reverse strand, counting down.
TTTTTGGTGCCATAACGCGTTTGGTTTAAAGCCACAGCAATGCACACTATGGAAATAATAAAAGGAAATAAAGCTATGAAAAAAGAAATTATAGTCTCAAATATACTACTTTTATGATAATTAGTCGAATTTTCTTCGGCCATATCATAGAAGACTTCAAAATCTTTTTCCACTACATTATTCGTATTAAAGGTATCTTTCGGAAATTTAACTAACAAAACAACTTTTTCATCGCTATCTAACTTCCCTTCTTTCGTCATCTCAATATAACCATCAGAAACATAGGCATAACCTTCATTAGACCGATCCCCATAACCAAAGCCCCAAACATCTAAGTCATCTTCATAAGCAAAATCACTATAAACTTTAATATCAAAATGCTCCGGTTTATCTGATAATTCATGGGGAATTAGAGTCCAATATAAAACATCAGCATCTTCGGCCTTACTAATAAAATTCGTAATTGTATATTTTAAAACATAAGTATTTAAGCCATATTCACTAATTCCAAAGCATAATTCTATACCATCAGAAATATAATTAAAGCCCGCTTGATACTTTTTCTCATCAAAAGAAGCATTAACATTCCAATAATCATTAAAAGTAAAATTTTGGCCATTTAAGGAAACTTGAAAATCTTTAATGGTGGAAGATCCCAAATTATAATATGGTTTATAGCCTTCGGTTCCATTATTTAAGTCAGCTTTCCAAGTTTCCGTAATATGGGCATCTCCATTATTATCTAGATAAATATCCATATTTATGGACTTAATATCATTAGCTAGGACTAATTGCCCATTAGCTATAAAGAAAATAAAAGATATTAATAAATATTTTAATTTTTGCAATTTTATCACCCTTTTAAAAAGAGCATTCTTTAAAATGCTCTAAAATTTAATTTTAACATTTTCTCTTTCACTTGCTTGCGCTTCAAAGAAATCTTTTTTACTAAACTTGAACATATTAGCCACAATACTAGATGGGAACATTTCAATCTTATTATTTAATTTTAAAACTGAATCATTATAAAATTGTCGAGCATAAACTATTTTTTGTTCAATTTCGGATAATTCTGTTTGTAATTCCATAAAATTAGTATTTGCTTTTAAATCAGGATAAGCTTCTCCTAAAGCAAATAACTTATTTATAGCATTAGTAAGTTCGCCATCCGCTTTTAATTGATCCCCTAAAGTATTAGCGCTCGCATAAGTATTCCGGGCCTTAACTACTCCCTCTAAAGTTTCTTTTTCATGTTTGGTATAGCCTTTTACTATCTCTACTAAATTAGGCACTAAATCAAATCTTCTTTTAAGTTCCACATCAATTTGACTAGCCTCATCTTCTACTTTATTTCTTAAACTTACTAAACTATTATAAGTAGAAATAAAATATAAAATAATTAAAACAACTACCACAAGCACAACAATTAAAAATATATTCATTATTAATCCTCCTCTTATGCTTAAATATTAGCATATGTAATTTATATTTTCAAGGTTTAGAAATTAAAATTTAAATTTATTTTATATATTTGTCAATTTAGCTTTTATATATTTTCCTACAGGAAAATATATACCGATATATAGTTCTATATTTTATTTAATTGTTTTTAGATATATTTAAAAGAATTCCAATGCTAGCCATACTTACTAGTAAACTACTACCACCATAACTTAGAAAAGGTAGAGTTACTCCTGTTACAGGAATTAAACCCACTACAACCATTAAATTTAAACTAGCTTGAATAATAAGACCAAAGGAAAGACCAAAAGCTAAGTATTTACCAAATAAATCATTGTGCTTTAGTGATATAGTTATACCGCGGTAAAAGATTAGAAAAAATAAACCCGTTACAATTAAAACGCCTAAAAAACCTAATTCTTCAGAAATAATGGAGAAAATAAAATCAGTTTGAGGTTCGGGAAGATAAAAATATTTTTGCCTAGAATGCAGAAATCCTTGACCCACTAAACCGCCGGGACCAATAGCATATAAACTTTGTAAAATTTGGTAACCACTTCCTAAAGGATCACTCCAAGGATTAATAAAACTAATAATTCTTTTCATTCGGTAAGGAGCAGCGATAATAATTCCTACAATACCGAGTAAACCTGCCAGTCCTACTTTAACAAAGAAAGAAATATTAACGCCACTTATAAAGATTAAAACGACTAAAGTAAGCACAATAACCATGGCCGTTCCAAAATCGGGTTCTAGCATAATTAAAAGAAAGAAAAGACCGATAACTCCTAAAATGGGGAAAACGCCATGAATGATACTTTTCATATTTTTAGCATTATTAGTTAGATATTTAGAAACATAAATAATTAAACCAATCTTGGCAAATTCAGAAGGTTGAATTCCTAAAGAACCAATTCCAAACCAACTCCTACTCCCATTACGAACACTTCCTAAACCTGGAATTAAAACTAAAATTAATAAAATACCACAAATGATTAAAATAAGATTAGCATATTTATAATAGAGATGATAATCTATTTTACTTAAAAAACACAATAAAACAAGACCGATGAGAAAAAAGATACCTTGCATTTTGACAAATTTAAAAGGATCAGCAAATTTATACTCTGCCCATATATAACTAGCTGAATAAATCATGACAAGGCCAAAAATAGCAATCACAATGACTGCTATTAACAAAGTTTTATCAATTCCCCTTTTCAAATAATCTAACCCCCTAATAAATTATTAATTATAACCAAACGCCGTAAGTAATCGCCGCCATAGCTAAAAGTAAACCGACAACATAAAATAATTTAACAATATCACTTTCACTCCATTTTAATTCTTCAAAATGATGATGGAGCGGTGCTTTTAAGAAGACTTTTTTATTAAATTTGCGAATACCAATAATTTGAATAAAACTACTTAAAGTTTCAATAACAAAGACTCCTCCAATAATAGCTAAAGATAATTCATGACGAGTTAAAATCGCAATAGTGGCTAAGGCTCCTCCTAAAGATAGTGAACCTAAATCACCCATAAAGACATGAGCAGGATGTGAATTATAAACTAAGAATCCTAGTAAAGCACCAACTATTAAAAAGCAGAAAATGGCGATTTCTTGATAACCTTCTAGCCAACCACAGTTCCAAGATATAATACCATAAGCTAAAAAGGCAATCGCGGAAAGACCGGTCGCAAGTCCATCTAAACCATCCGTTATATTAACCGCATTGGTTGTTCCCACCAGTAAAAAAAGAATAAAAATACCAAACATCCAGCCCAAAGGAATAACTAAATTAAGGGCCGTAAATGTTAGAGTTGAAGAACCGCCACTAACCATAAAGAAATAGAAAAATACTAAAGCAATGATCATTTGCAGTAAGAATTTTGTCACAATACTGATGCCCGCATTATTTTTATATTTAACTTTTAAATAATCGTCTATTCCTCCTAAAAGAGCATAGGCTAAAAATACAAAAATTAAAATTCCTAAATTATAACTCAGTTCAATCGAGCCATTAATATATAATAAAATCAAAGAAAGAATAACAGGAAAAATAAAAATTATGCCTCCCATTGTTGGTGTTCCTTCTTTAATTAAATGTCTTTTATTTATTTCACGACTTACGGTTTGACCAATATGCCATTTTTTTAATAATGGAATAAATATTAAACCACTGGCAATCGCTAAAACAAAGCCTAACATCATGGCCATTGCCGCTTTGGCTAGGATTAACATATGTTATTCACCTCTTCTTTAATTATACAACACTCCGCAATTATTTTTATAGCCTTAACCCTTATTTTAAGTAAATTTACGTCAATTTAAGAGCAAAGTTATAGTTACTTCTTCACTTTGAAAAGTATTAGCAGCGGGCGACATATAGGCTACTTTATCACCAGAACCCGTATATTTAACTTTAAAACTTTTTAAAGCTTTAGTGGCTTCTTCCTTACTCATTCCTACAACATCCGGAACTTGATAATAATGCACATCTAAATAATTATATTCTTTTAACATGCCACCTTTAGCCTCGGGAATATGTAAAACTTCAATAGCGGAAAGCATAATACTCCTGGCAATCGGGGCTGAAACAGTACCGCCATATTGCGTTACTCCTTTAGGATTATCCACCGCCACATAAACAATTATTTCGGGATCTGAAGCTGGTAAAAAGCCGATAAAAGATAAAATATAATTTCCCACCATATATTTGCCATCACTAACCTTCTGAGCTGTTCCGGTTTTTCCCCCTACCCGGTAATTTTCAATATAAGCATTTCTTCCGGTTCCATTAGCTACCACACTTTCTAAAGCATAACGAACCGTTGCGGAAGTTTCTCTACTAATAACTTCTCTTTTAACTTGCGGTTTATTTTCATAAACACTAGCTTTACTACTATCATCAATAATAGATTTGACGACATAAGGAGTATTTAGATAACCACCATTTATAACTGCCGATACCGCCGTTATTTGTTGAATTGGGGTTACACTAATTCCTTGACCAAAAGCTGTGGTCGCCAGTTCTACTGGTCCCATATTTTCATTTTTAAATAATATTCCATTACCTTCACCATTTAAATCAATGCCAGTTTTACTGCCAAAGCCAAAATTCCTTATATAACTCATTAATTTATCTACTCCGAGTTTATTTCCTAAAGAAACAAAGCCAGGGTTACAAGAATTTTCCACCACTTCTAAATAAGTCTGCGTTCCATGGCCACCATGTTTCCAACAGTGAAAAGTTGCCCCATCAATGGTAATGGCTCCGGTATCGGTAAAAGTATCTTTTTCTAAATCTACGGTATGTTCTTCTACGGAAGCTGAGAGAGTAATAATTTTGAAAGTCGAACCTGGTTCATAAGTTTTCCAAATTGGTAAATTACGGTTAATAATCTCTTCACTATAATCTTGATAATTCTCTGGATCAAAAGAAGGTAAACTACCAATCGCATATATTTCTCCTGTTTTAGGATTCATTGCTATTCCTAAAGCCGATTCCGAATTATATTTATCCACAGCATTATTAAGTTCATTATCTAAAGCTTTAATAAGTTCTAAATCTAAAGTTAATTCCAAAGTCATTCCCTTAGTCGGAGCTACATAACTATCCGGTATTTCTAATTTATTTCCTTTACCATCACTATAATATTTCAATTCCCCATTTGTTCCGGTTAAATATTTATCATAAGTAAGTTCTAATCCTGATAAGCCTTGATTATCACTCCCTACAAAACCAATTACATGAGCTAAAGTTTCGCCATAAGGATAATATCTTTTTGAATCAACAACTAAATAAACCCCATCATAACCTAACTTATCTATTTTATCTGCTACTTCACTCGAAATATCCATTCCTTTGCGAATTATTTCCATACTACTATGCTTTGATACATATTTATAAACATCTTCATAATCACATTTTAATATTTCGGCAATATCTTTAGCTACTTTTTCTTTATCTTTTATTTGACTGGGAACTACATAAATAGTTGTTGTAACTAAACTAGTGGCTAATATGTTTCCATTTCGATCAACTATATCCCCTCTGGGAGCATTAATAGTCATCTTTCTACTCCATAAATCTTCTGTTAATTTTGATAATTTATTATAAGAAAATACTTGAATATAAAATACTTTACCAATTATCAAAATTAAAGCTATAACTATTACTAAAAAAACAAATCTAATTCTTATATGAATATCATTAAAAAACATATTATTCACCACTTAATAATATGTTTAATTTATCTATCTTACTACTTTTGCTTTCATTTTTTATTGGTAATATTTCTTTTAAATGAGAGTATGATAATTGGGCCGACACTGTCGGCCTAATTGGAAAAGTAATATAAAATTGTCGCATATACTTCATATTTCTACTACTATAACCATTACCATATTCTTTAGAAAATATTTCTGATCATTTCTTAATTAAGTAATCCCCATATTTAGCCCTTTTTTCTCCACCTTGAGCCTCCATAAGTAATTTTCCAATATTCCATTTAGCCATTAAGTCTTCATAATTATTTTTATATTCTCTAACTTTTTTATTTA
>CANQLN010000034.1 GCA_947624695.1 uncultured Bacilli bacterium | reverse complement strand
TCGTCAAAAATTTGATACAATGGCGTTATATCATTTTTTGATTCTCAAAAAATGATATAACTTGCTAAACATTATACTATAAATTCACACAAAAACATCTTTTTCATTTTTCAAAAAAGTAAAATTGTGTTAATATAGTTTTAGAAACTTTTCCAAAATGAAAGGTTTTATTATGCAAGAAATTACTAAATTAGATATGATAGACAAATTCCAAGAAAACGTAGTAAAATGTGATTCTAACCTACTAGTCATTGCCGGCGCTGGATCAGGTAAAACTTTTACAATGTTAAATAAAATTAAATATTTAATAACCACTAAAAATATTTTACCAGAAGAAATATTGGTTATTTCATTCACAAATGCCTCGGTTAACGATATAACGTTAAAGTTAAATTATGGGGTAGACTGCTTTACTTTTCACAAGCTCGCTATAAAAATATTGAATGCTTCCCATATAAATTATCAAATTACTAATGCAAATCTCTTAAATTTTATCATAAATGAATGTATTTATACGTGCACTATTGAAGAACAAAAACATATTCTAAAATTCTTAAAATATCCCGAAAAATTTTCAAATTTTATTAAATCACCAGAATGCAATGCTTTCAAGAAATTTGTAGCAACATTTATAAATTTGTGGAAAACCAATGACTACAAATTTGAAAATATTCCTTTAAAAAAACTAAAAACCAATGAAAAAAATATTTTACTTTTTATTTTTAAAATATATTCTATCTACATTGAAGAAAAAAATAGCCAAAATAAATTAGACTTTGATGACTTAATAAAACTTGCTTCTTTAAAAGTCAAAGAATCTTCTTTAAAATATAAATATTTAATTATAGATGAATTTCAAGACACTTCATTAATTAGATTAAATTTATTAAAACAAATATTCAATTATACTCACTCACAAATAATTGTTGTCGGCGATGATTACCAGTCTATTTATCGCTTTAGTGGATGCGACTTAAATATATTTTTAAATTTCGCAAATTATTTTCCTAATGTAAAAAATATTACCCTTCAAAATGTTTATCGAAATAGTCAAGAACTTATTGATATTGCCACCACCTTTATTACTAAAAATCCTCGGCAAATTTCCAAAAATCTTAAATCCCAAAAACATTCTTTAAATCCTATTATTTTTGCCCCTTATAATAATAAAATAAATTGTTTTAAAAATATCTTAAATACAGTTTTAAATACAACAAAAGATGTTATGGTATTAAGCCGCAACAATCGAGACATTTATGATTATATTGACAACGACTTTGAATATCAAGATAATATTTTAATTTATCAAGATACCAAAATTAAATTTTATACCGTCCACAAATCCAAAGGCTTAGAAGCAGAAGCTGTAATTATTTTAAATTGCAATGACGATATTTTAGGATTTCCCAATAAAATAGAAAGTAATAAATTAATAAATAAAATTTTTCCATTTTCTGAAATCAAATTTGCTGAAGAAAGACGACTATTCTACGTAGCGCTTACTCGGGCCAAAAATAAAGTCTATCTCCTTTATGACAAATATAACCCGTCTTGTTTTATAAAAGAATTAAAAAAAATAGTTAAATCTAAATTAAACTCTCTTGTTTACTTTAAATAACTATTTTTTATTTATCCATAAATTACCATCTTTGGCCATTATTTCTATTTTATCTTCTTTAACTAATTTAGTTAAAAATGATTTTACCGTTGTTCCAATTATATGATACTGTTCAATACTTGATTTGATATGATTATTTATAAAAAGTTCATTTAATATATCGTTATAAAAATGTTTATATTCAAGTATATCTAAAATTTCTTTTTCAATAGTTAAAGTTGTTTGCCGATTAATATTAAGGGTTCCTTTAATATCTTTTTCAATCTCACCATGACTAGGCACATAATAATCGTAATTCGTTGTTTCTAAGTAATCCAAGGTTTTTAAAAATTCCTCAACATCATAAGTATATTGAATAGCGTATTTATTTAATATTCTTGGACTAGTATAAGCATCCCCTACAAAAAGAACATTATCACTAGTAGCAATACCAATAAGGCCAAAAGAATGCCCCTTTAAATCAACTATCTCTAAGCCTTCAATATTCATATTTTTAATATCTTCACAATTACTTGGCTTAGCCATCAAAAAAGATGTGCACAAGCTCTCAAGCGGTTTTGCCCCATACATCAAGGCCGGTTCCAATAAAGGATTATTAATAAAATAACTTTCCGTCTTTTCGGCATAAATTAAAGCGTGGTATTTCTCTTGTAAATAGCTATTTCCCCCAATATGATCAGCATGACTATGAGTATTAACGATATATTTTAATGTCCAATTATTCTCTTCTAATATTTTAGCAATATTTTTGCCATAATCTTTAGAACTACCTGTATCAATTAAACATACCTCATTATCATTAATTAAATATATTCCGACATTTACCGGATTTTCTATAACGTATGTCTTTTCACCTAATTTTCTTATCTCCATATTATTCATCTTTATCTTTATTTAAAAAGTATTTTAATCCTTCTAAACTAAAGATAATAATTCCTCCTAAAACAAAATATAATATATTAAATGTATCAAAAGTCAAATACTTAAGAGGTGCGTCTAAAGTTGTTGGCCCCATAATTATGGAATAAATTGAGGCAATCATCATCCCTAAAATGGCATAAATTGTAGCACTTCTCTTCTTATCTAAACATTTTCTTAACAATTTAATAAAATATAAAATTCCAAATACTATTCCAAGGCCAAAAACTATTAAAATTGGTAGAGCGGAAAAGTCTAAACTTAATAAAGTTTTTACTTTACCAATAATCGGAATATAAATACCAAAAATAAGTAAAATAGTCGAACCTGAAATCCCTGGTAAAACCATAGCTGAAATAGCTATCATCGCTGCTAGAAAAACATATAAAATGGTTCCTAAATTAAAACTATCAATATTAAAAGTTCCCCCAACAGCCCGATTTAAATAAGTAACCATTATAACTAACAAAGCACCCAAAATAGCAAAAATAATATTCTTATATTGTCCTTTTAAAGACTCCTTTTCCTCTTTAATAACAATCGGTAAAGCAAAAATGATAAACCCAATAAATAATGAACTCATTTCATAAATATGTTTATCAAATAAATTAGCTAAAAATAAAACCGCTAATAAAAATCCTACAACCCAACCAATAGCTATTTTAAATAAATATTTAATTGCTTCTTTTTTCTTATTTATATTTCCTCTAAACAAATCATCTAAAGCTGTAATGAATTTGTCGTAAAATCCCAAAATAAAAGCCACTGTTCCGCCGGATACACCAGGAACACTATCAGCAAGAGCCATAAAAAAACCATTAATAAAATTACTAATATAATCCTTAATTTTCTTCATGCTATCATCATCCTTTTTCTAAAATAATTATAACAAAGAAAAAATAACTAAACAATATATAATTATTCAATCTAGCATTTATATTTTCTTTACTATTTTCTCGCTAAAGAAGTTTACAAATAAATTTCACTTATGATACAATAATAATTGAAAGGATATGGTTATATGAGCCCAAAGAAAAAAGCAGTTACAAAAAAAGTTTCCAAAAAAGTAGAAACTAAAAATATTGGTTTTAAAAATTATTTATATGCTTTCCTCATTTTAGTCGGAGGGATAGTTTTTATATTTTTATCTTTTAAATGGTATCAATTAAAAACAGAAGAAAAACTAATGAAAAGTTATTTAATAACTTCTAATACTATTGTAACAACCATTTCTGACTTAGACGAATTTAATCATATTATGCAAGAAGCGCCATCATCATATTTTATTTACCTTAGTTACACTGGTGATAAAAATGTTTATGAAATGGAAAAAGATTTAAAACTAGTCATCGATAAATACAACATTAACGATATATTTTATTACATTGATGTTACCGAATTAAAAGAAAATGATCAAAATTATCTAAATAAAATAAAAGAAACTCTAAATATTTCTGACTTAGAAAAAGTCCCAGCCGTAGTTTATGTTAACGAAGGTGAAATTTTAAACCGCAATGTTCTCGATGGTGTTAAAGGGACTGATTTCAAGGCCGAAGACTTAGAAAGTCTACTTGAAATATATGAATATGATACGGTAAAATAGGCAGAAGCCATATGTACAAATTCAATTACCTCATACATTAATTGTAGGAGGTAATTTTTTTATGTTATTCGATGATAACAATATTAGTTTAGATTTATCCCTATTTAATTTACCGGGAGTAAACGGAGTCCAAATGAATAGCAATAATTATAATAACAATCCTAAAAATAAATTCTTATCAGCCAAAGAAGGATTTTTAAAAGGTAATTCTTTTAAAGACGAATATAAACCTTATAAAAATTTAACCTATATGGATATTAAACCTAAAAGTGATCGGGAAGCTAAATTATATAATGTTATGCAATATGCCTTTGCCATAACAGATATGAATTTATATTTAGATACCCATCCAGATGACAAAAATGTCTTACGTTATTTAGAAGAATTAATCAATGAAGAAATGGAAGCCAAAAAAGAATATATGAAATCTTATGGCCCTCTTATGGTAAATAAAACTAAAGGCGATGAATTTAAATGGATTGATAGCCCATGGTCTTGGGAATCTTTTAGAGGTGATATCTATGTTTAAATACGTTAAAACGACTAATTACCCAATCAGCATTACTAAAAAAGACTTAAGAATGGCTAAAAACCTTATAACTCAATTTGGCGGTTCTAACGGAGAATTAGCAGCGGCTTTAAGATATTTTAGTCAAAAATTTACAATGCCTGATGATAAAGGTAAAGCCTTACTTAATGATATAAGTACAGAAGAACTTGGCCATTGCGAAATGATTTGCACTATGGTTAAACAACTAACTCAAAATGCTACCGTAGAAGAATTAAAAGAAGCTGGCCTTGACTCTTATTATGCGGAACACAATAAAGGCTTATACCCAGTAGATGCTAATGGGGTTCCTTTTACGGCAACTTATTTTGCAGTAACAGCTGACCCAATGGCTGACTTAATGGAAGATATGGCTGCTGAACAAAAAGCAAGAGCCGTTTATGAAAATCTCATTGATTTAACAACTGATGAAGACGTTCTTGCCCCGCTTCTATGGTTAAGACAACGGGAAGTCGTTCATTTTAATCGTTTTAAAGAATTATATGAATATTATAAAAGTAAAGGTTACTAAAAAAGGCGCTTAAACGCGTCTTTTTTTATTCTTCTTCTTCATTTTTAATTAAAACTTCTCTTGGTTTACTACCATTTTGAGGTCCAACAATTCCTCGTGATTCTAATAAGTCAATCATCCGAGCGGCCCGATTAAAGCCAAAACGAAATTTTCGTTGAATCAAAGAAGCACTAATCTTACCGGTTGTAATAGCAAAATCTACTACTTCATCATACATTGGATCATCATAACCGTCTTCACCATTACCACTACCAGATGAAGAATTAGAACTACTGGCAACAGTAATGTCTTCTTTATATTGAGCCTTTAATTGTTTAGTACAATAGTTAATTAATTTTTCAATTTCCTCATCAGATATAAAACATCCTTGAATTCTTTCTGGGGTATTTTCACCCATTGGTAAATATAACATATCACCTTTTCCTAATAGCTTTTCAGCACCACCCATATCTAAAGCGGTTCTGGAATCGATTTGACTAGCAACAGCAAAACAAATCCGCGATGGAATATTGGCTTTAACAACACCCGTAATAACATTAGTGGAAGGTCTTTGAGTCGCCACAATTAAATGAATACCAGCAGCTCTTGCTAATTGCGTTATTCTCATAATAGAATTTTCGACTTCTTTCGAAGCTACTAACATTAAATCAGCAAGTTCATCAATTATTACTACCCAATAAGGCATCTTAGGAAGGGGAGATTCTGGATGTTTTTTATTTTCTTTTTCAATATGTTCATTATATTCATTTATCTTTTTAACTTTCACTTCCGCAAATTGATCATATCGGCGGTCCATTTCAGCAACAACATTTTGTAACATTACCGATGCTTTTTTAGGATCATTTACAACTGGACAATATAAATGTGGAACTCCATTATAATTAGTAAGTTCTACCTTTTTTGGGTCAACCATTATCAGTTTTACTTCATAAGGAGTATAATTCATTAAAATTGAACAAATAATGGAATTAATGCAAACTGATTTACCACTACCCGTAGAACCGGCTACTAAAAGGTGAGGCATTTTAGCTAAGTCAGCCACAATCGGTTTCCCCATTAAATTTTTACCTAAAGTAACCATAATGTCATATTTATTTTTAACACTTAAATTAGCTTCTAATATTTCTCTAAAAGGTACCGCACTAATTGTTTCATTAGGTATTTCTACTCCTATTGTACTTTTACCCGGTATAGGGGCTTGAATACGGACATCTTTAGCTGCTAAGGCTAAAGCAATTTCTTTGTTAATTGATAAAATATGACTAACCTTAGTTCCGGCTGGAACGCAAACTTCATATTGTGTGAAGGCTGGACCTACTCTAATATCAACAACTTTACCAACAATATGAAAATCTCTTAAAACTTTTTCTAATAAATCTTTGTTAGCTAAAATTTTCGCATCACTTTCCGTTTTTTTCGGACCTTTTACTTCTTTTAAAAGACTAATTGGTGGTAAACGATATTTGCCATCACTCACGATATTTTCAACCACTAATGGTTCAATCTCCACAACCTCTTTATTTTCTTCTGCTTTTTTATTTTTAATATCTTCTAATCTATTAATAACAACTTTATCATCACTTTTTCTTGTTGGTAATTCTTCCTCAACTCTCTCACTAATGCTAGGTAAACTCTCTTCTCTACTTTCTTCCTCATCGGAAGCTTCTTTATTCCTTTTAATAAATCCTTTTATTTTATCTAAAATATCACTTAACGATAAATCGAATAAAAGAACTAATCCACCCAGCGCTAATACTACTAAAATAACGATAGTTCCTGTTCTTGCAAAAAGCATATATAAACCACTTATGGCGACAGCTCCAATTAAGCCACCCCCAATCGCAATAGAGGTATTTCCCGTATTTAAAACGGAGGCTGACATATCAATCGTATTTATCCGATCCATGAATTGATCAAAAGTTGTTTTTAAAATATCGCCCGGATTTTCAATCTCATTTAAAAAAGTAAAATGACTAGCAACTAAAATAACTAGTAAAATTAAATAAAAACCAATTAAACGGGAAGAAAAAAATTTCGGCATTTTTCTTTTAAAAACCATAAATAGACCAATTAATAAAAGATAAATGACAAAAACAATCCACCATGAACCTAATAAAAACATTCCAAATTCTTTAATAAGCGTTCCAATATAGCCAAAGCCAAAACCGATGATACCAATAATGGCCAAAATTAAACCAGTAAGTTCAACACTCATTCCCTTACTTTCTGAATCTTTGGATTTTTTACGTTTTGCCATACTATCACCACTATCATTATAAACTATTTTGACAATTAATTCTATATTTTATATAATTAATTTTACTGGGATGTGATTTTATGATTAATGTTGTACTATTTGAGCCAGAAATTCCTACTAATACAGGAAATATTATGCGAACTTGTATTGCCACTAATACGCATTTACATTTGATAAAACCCTTAGGCTTTAGTCTAGATGATAAATATGTAAGACGAAGTGGCGTTAACTATATCGATAAATGTCACTATACTCTTTACGAAAATATTGATGAATTTTTTGCTAAAAATAAAGGTGAATATTATTTTTTAACAAGATATGGTCATAAGCCTCATACTTCTTTTGACTACTCTGATACCAAGAAAAATATTTATTTCTTCTTTGGCAAAGAATCTACGGGAATTCCCCCTAAAATTTTAAAGCCTTATATTGATAGATGCTTAAGAATTCCGATGACTAGCGATGTGAGAGCCCTAAATTTATCCAACACGGTAGCCATTGTGGTATACGAGGCCTTAAGACAACAAAATTACCCTAATTTACTATTTGATGAACCCCATAAATCCAAGAACTTTATCGAGGAAAGTTAATTCTTTCCTTTTTCTTTTGCCTCAAAAAATTTCCGCATATATTATATCTTAGGCCCATATATTTTAATGGGTGAATTATGATAAATTATAATGGTCTTAGTGAAATAGAAGTAAAAAATGCCCGCAAAATGTATGGCACTAATGAATTAACTAAATTGAAGCAGAAAACTTTTTTTAAAATTCTTTTGGAATCTCTAGGTGATCCTATTATTAAAATATTATTAATTGCCTTAGGGATTAAACTCCTTTTTATTTTTTCCAAATATGATTGGTATGAAACGATTGGAATTGCCATTGCCGTCATGCTCGCCTCGTTAATTTCCACTATATCGGAATATGGCAGCGAAGAAGCTTTCAAAAGGCTTTCTAATGAAGCAAGCAAAATAAATGTTAAAGTTTATCGAGACAACCTTTTAAAAGAAATTATGATTAATGATATTGTCGTTGGTGATATTGTGAAACTTTCCACCGGAGACTCTATTCCGGCCGACGGCATTTTAATAAATGGCACTTTATCAGTTAACGAGGCATCGTTAACTGGCGAATCTAAAGATATTAAAAAAGGCAATAATGATAAACTTTTTCGTGGGTCAGTTGTCACGAACGGAAATGGTAAAATGTTAGTTCAAAAAGTAGGAAACAATACCGAGTATGGCAAAATATCTTTAGAAATTCAAACAGAATCACCTACTTCACCCTTAAAGAAAAGATTATATGGTTTAGCAAAAATAATTAGTAAGATTGGTTATATCGGGGCTTTTGTTGTTTCACTTTCTTATCTTTTTAATAAAATTGTCATTGAAAATAATTTTGATATTAATTTAATTATGACTACTCTTACGACTCCCAAAATAATTCTTAATCATTTAATCTATGCTTTAACTTTATCCGTAACCATTATTATTGTCGCCGTTCCGGAAGGCCTTCCGATGATGATTACTCTAGTTCTTTCTTCCAATATGAAAAGAATGCTTAAAGATAATGTCTTAGTAAGAAAACCGATTGGCATTGAAACTAGTGGTAATCTTAATTATCTTTTAACAGATAAAACGGGAACATTAACTAAAGGAATTCTCGAGGTAACTTCTTTTATTACTGGTGATTTAAAAACATTTAAAAATAGCAAAGAACTAAAAAAACATTCAGGTTATGAAATAATTTATAATTCTCTCATTTTAAATAATGAAAGCGTTATTAGTGATGGTAAAATAATTGGGGGTAACTCTACCGATAAAGCGTTAATTGGCTTTTTACCTCCTAAAAATAATAACCCCAAAATTGCCAAAAGAATTCCTTTTGATAGTGAAAAAAAGTATAGTGCCATCTACATTGATAATGATATCTATTTAAAAGGAGCTGCCGAAATAATTTTACCAAAATGTACGAAATATCTTACCACTAAAGGCGAAGAAAAAATTATTCTAAATGAAAAAAATTTGCTTAAAGAAATTAACAAATACACCCAAAAAGGAATTAGAGTAATCGTCTTAGCTAAAGGAAATAATCTCAATAACAATTTAACTTTTATTGGCTTTGTCACTCTAAAAGATGAATTAAGAAAAGAAGCCAAAGAAGGAATTAATTTAATTAGAAATGCCGGCATTAATGTTATTATGATTACCGGCGATGCTAAAGATACAGCCAGAAATATTGCCAAAGATTCAGGCATTGTGGCGGATTCTACCGATATAATATTAACGAGTGAAGAATTTAATCAAATGGACTCGGAAGAGGTAAAAAAAATTATTCATCGTTTAAAAG
>CANQLN010000033.1 GCA_947624695.1 uncultured Bacilli bacterium | reverse complement strand
GAATGCTTAAAGAAGAAGAAGATCTTAAGTATAGTTTATATGAAAAATTTTTAAGTCCAGAATATATGGAGTGGTTATTAAAAGTAGCTAGTTCAATGACTTTAAAGTATGATGAAAATACTAAAGAAAATGCCCAAACACTTCTAAGTATTATCAATGATTATATGAGCCATAATGATCTTAAACGCTCTTATAATATTATTGATGATGGTGAAAGTCCAAAATATTCGAGATTAGATTATCAAATAGCTTTAAATTATCAAGGAATGATAGGCTATTTAGTAAGTAAACATGTTAGGTATAATCAACTTTATCAAGTTTATGATGCTTTTAATATTACTATTTCTAAAGAAAGTAGCTACAATACTCCTTGTGATGTAATTGATATGGATAAATTAGTAGAATATGCTCTTAATGTCGTAGCAAATAGGCAAGAAAGTCCTAATATGATTGATAAAATAATTGAAAATTTAAGATCTGAAGGATTAAATTCTCAAGAAATAATGGATTTATTAAAAATTGCTTATGCTAAAGTAGCTAATGAAGAAATAAGTAAAAGAAGATAAATAAGAAAATAAAAAGGGGAGATAAAGATGGCCTCGATGAAGATAATGAATATCTGTAGGTGGCGAGGAAATAGTAAGTTAGAAGAAGCTAGTGCTTTAAGAAAAGAAATTATGGCTAATTATGAAATATTCTTACAAGAAGATTATCATAATTTTTTAGAGCATCTTTTTAAAGAATATGGTACTTTAAAAGAAATCTCTTTTAATAGTCCCGAATTTAAAAATTTAACAATTTTAGATGATATCGTAAGTGATTATCATACTTTGAATAAGATTAGCTTAGCTAAACATCTTTTTACTAAAGAAGAGGGCATACTTGAAAGTCATACTTTAACATTTAAAGGAAGACCTTTAATTATGGAAAGTTTAACTAATAAAAAAGGAGTAAAACTTAAGTATCGTCTTATTCCTTGTCAGGACATTGATATTTTAGTAACTAATCCGATTGATATTGAAAATTTAAAGTTATTTGCTAAAGCTATGCTTCAAAGTAAAAAAGATTATGCCCTAGAAGAAGTATATAATACTTTATTAAGACTTAAAATGAGTGGTTTAAGTAAGGAAGAAATATTAAATACTTTACAAATGGCTTACACTAGTTTTGAAGAGATGAAAGCCCCAGAAAATAAGTCTTTGGAAGATAATGGTGTCAAATTAAGTTAAAGATAGTGTATAAAGATAAAATACTATGATATAATATAAATACCTAGTAAGGTAAGTTATTCATATAAAACCGACTATATAGATAAATTGGGGAACTAATTATCTTGTGGTGTTGAAGACTCACATTTTAGAGTGAGGATCCTAATACTTGATATGTGTTCTACCACCTGCGGAAGAGCGGGATTTTATCAAGATAACTACCACTAGGTTTTTTGGTGATGAAAAATGTATGAAAGAATAATTGAGTTAATCGGTGAAGATAATTTTGCCAAATTAGAAAAAGCGAAAATATTATTAGTAGGTTGTGGGGGAGTAGGTAGTTTTGCCTATTTAGGTCTTATTAGAAGTGGACTCAAAAATATTACCGTAATTGATAAAGATAAAGTGGAATTATCGAATTTAAACCGGCAATTAGTGGCTAATCTAAAGACTATTGGCTCATCTAAAGTAGATGTAGCTAAAGATATGGCTAGTGTCTTAAATAAAGACATCAAAATAACCGCCATTGAAGAGTTTTTAGATGAAAATAATATAAATAATTTAGATAAAGATTTTGACTTCATAATCGATGCTTGTGATACCTTAAAAACTAAATTAGAATTAATTAGATTTGCCAGTCTTAATCATCTTAAAATAATTAGTGCGATGGGGATGGGTAATAGAACTAATGCCCAAAATATTAAAATAACTACTTTAGATAAAACGCAAAATGATCCTTTAGCAAAGAATTTACGAAAATTAGTAAGAGATAATCATTTAAATTTAAAAATACCGGTAGTTTATAATGAATCTTTACCATTAAAAAAGGGAAAAGTAAATTCGATGATTACTTCTCCCGGTATTGCAGGTCTTTTAATTGCCGATTACATCATTAATGAATTACTCTTTGCTGATTAAAAAGTTAGCTAGACTAGCAGGGTCTTTCCCATTACAAACAATATCATATATTAAATTAATAAGGGGTATATTTACTCCTTTTTTTTGAAGCATTAAATATATAGAATTTAAAGTATAATAACCCTCCACGGTATTTTCTTTTAAATATTCTTCAATTTTCTTGTGACTTTTAGTACTCCCAATTACATAGCCAAAGGAATAGTTTCGACTCTTAGGACTAGAACAAGTAAGAAGTAAATCACCAACGCCCGCAAAAGAAAGAATCGTTTTCTTTTTGCCTCCTAAAGCATGAATAATATTTTTCATATCATGTAATGACTCATTAATTAAGAAAGCTTGGGTTGACTCCGAATAACCTAAACCTTTTAATATACCGGCCGCAATGGCAATAATATTTTTAATACTTCCACATAATTGAATGCCAATTAAATCGGTCGATACTCTTAATTTTAAAGTATCATTAGCTAAGTTATTCCGCACCAGATTAATTGTTTTTTTATTTAAACCAGCAATGGCTAAAGCCGCTGGTTCTTCATTAACTAAGTCTATAGCAAAAGTAGGCCCCGAAATAACACAGATATTATTCGTTTTTAAAATATTATGAACAACAACTGATAAAGGGTTTAAAGTTTGATCTTCAATTCCTTTTGAAGCAATACAAATCGGCGTATCATGATAAAAAGGACGCATATTTTCACAAACACTTGCAATATATTTGGCGGAAGTAATTAAAAAGATTAAACTGGTATCTTTTAAAGCTTCTTCATAACTATCCGTAATTGAAACATTATTAGGATAAATAATATCTGGAAATATTCTTGGCACTTGGTGAGATACTAAAAATTCTTTTTTGGTATCGGCATTTTCGGTCCAAAGCATAATCTCATTATCTAATCTTTTACTAAGCATTTTCGCAATACCTAAACTATAGGCTCCCGTTCCCATGATTGTTATTTTCATTTTTCACCCTTCATTTCTCTATGAACTTTATTTAAATTACTTTCCACTAAATTATTTTTGGCTATATAATATTTTGTTCCCCTTAATTTCTCTGGTAAATATTCTTGGTTAACCCAATCGTTAGGGTAGTTGTGCGGATATTTATAATTAGGATTACCATTTTTAATATGACTAGGGACATTCCCAATGTTCCCTTTATGAATATCTTCTAAAGCCGCATCGATAGCCATAATAGCACTGTTACTCTTAGGTGATAAAGCCATTTCAATGGCAATTTCTCCTAAAGGTATTCTTGCTTCCGGAAGGCCAACTCTTTCGGCGGCATTAATCGCCGCATCTAGTCTTGGGCCAATCCCCGGATTAGCAAGGCCTATATCTTCATAAGCAATAACGGAAAGCCTTCTATAAATACTATCTAAGTCTTCGGCCGCAATTAATCTTGCCATATAATGAAGAGTAGCGTCCACATCACTACCTCTAATTGACTTTTGTAAAGCACTTAAGACATCATAATGTCCATCTTCATTTTTATCATGAATAAAAACCGGTTTCGAATTAATACTTTTAATCGTTTCAATATTTATCTCATGATTTGAAGTAGAGTAGTAAGCAATCTCTAAAAGGTTTAAAGCATTACGCACATCTCCTGAAGAAAGAGAAGCAATATATTCTAAAGTTTTCTTATCTATTTTAATTCCTTCTAAAACTTTTTTAGCCCGTTCTAAAACTTTAATAATATCTTTATCGGTTAATTCATGAAGTTCAAAAACTTGGCAACGACTTCTAATAGCGGGATTAATTTTATGATAAGGATTACTCGTCGTAAGACCAATTAAAATAATCGTTCCTTTTTCAATATAAGGAAGTAAGATATCTTGTTTATCTTTATTCATGCGATGAATTTCATCCACAACTAAAATAATATCCCCATAAAATTTGGCTTCTTCAATAACATTATCAAAGTCTTCCTTTTTATTAACCGTCGCATTTAAAAATCTGGTTCTTAAACCAAGTTCTTTACTTAAAGCATAAGCAATACTAGTCTTACCAATTCCAGGTTGACCATATAAGATCATGGAAAACAATTTTTTATTCTTAACTAAATTAGTTAAAATTTTATCTTTACCAATTAAGTGGTCTTGTCCTACAACATCACTTAATTTTTCTGGTCTTAAAGTATCTGCCAAAACTTTCATAATATCCCCGACTTTCATACCTTTTATTATACCAAAAAGATAACTATTATTAAATAATTTGTGCTATAATTTAGGTAGTGATGTCAATGAAAGAAGAAGTTAAACTAGACCAATCATGTGAAGAATATTTAAGTTATTTAAAGTATGAACGAAAACTATCTCAAAACACTTATGATAGTTATCGGTATAATTTAATTAAAATAACTCTTTATTTTAAAGACCAAAGTATTCTTTCTCTAACTGAAGATGATATTAGAACTTTTTTATATAAAGTAGAAGAAACTAGTAAAACCAAAGCTCATTATTTAACGGTCTTAAAATCCTTCTACGACTATTTATTAGATAATCAGAAAATAAGTATTAATCCTTGTCTTAATATTAAAATGCCCAAAATAGAAAAAAAATTACCTAAATTTTTAACCATCGAAGAAATAGAACAACTTCTAGATATTAATCCCACTAAACCGATTGAATATCGGAATAAAGCCATGCTCGAGTTATTATACGCAACCGGCATGCGGATTAGTGAACTATTAAATTTAACTTTAGCAAGCTACAATGAAGAGGGCTGCTATGTTAAAGTAATGGGGAAGGGGAGTAAAGAGAGAATTATTCCCATTGGGAATATTACGATTAAATACTTAAATATGTATATTAACGAATATCGACCTTTAATTTTAAAAACTAAAGATTCAGAATATTTATTTGTAAATTACACAGGTTCTAAAATGTCCCGCCAAGGTTTTTTTAAACTTTTAAAAGAAAGATGCAAAGAAGCCCATATTGATAAAGAAATATCACCCCATGTTTTAAGGCACTCTTTTGCTACCCATTTACTAAATAATGGGGCCGATCTTAGAGTAATTCAAGAACTTTTAGGGCATGAAAATATTTCAACCACCGAAATTTATTCCCATATCTCTAAAGAAAAAATAATTACGGATTATCAAAAACATCCGCATTATGAAAAAAAAGAAAAAGACAATTAAGCATGTCTTTTCTTTATTTAAATTATCTACTTTGGTTGTTACTACGAGATTTGTTGTTACTTCTTGAGTTAGCATTACTTCTGTTATTAGCTCTACTGTTGCAAGATTGTTCTTTGTTATTGCTACGAGAATTAGCTTCTTTATTATTATTTCTACTCATAACTTTCTTCCCTCCCACTATTATTATGGCAAAATAGCTCTAAAGCATACCATTTAAATAGAGAAGACTACTGGTAATATATGGACTTACCAAATAAATAGATTAAAAACTAGAAATAAAAAGCCCATAAATAGTCCTAAATAAATATACTTGTTTTCATGATAAGAAGTAGCTTTTGGAAACATTTCTTCAATAGCGAGGGTAATCATAATGCCGGCCACAAAGAGAAGGGTAATGCTAATCATCGTATCGGTAATATAGTTTTTTAAAAATATAAAAGCAAGGAGAGCTCCTAGAGGTTCAGCAAGGCCAGATAAGAAAGTAGGGAGTAGGGCTTTCTTTTTAGAACCCGTAGCGTAATAAATGGGAACAGCAATAGAAATACCTTCCGGTATATTGTGAAGCATAATGGCAAGTGATAACTTAAGTCCTAATGCCTCATTTTGAACACTTCCCATAAAGGTAGCAATTCCTTCCGGAAAGTTATGAATAATTAAAGCAATCATACTTAATATACCTAACTTATATAAAGAATCACCTTTATTATTAATTAAATGATTAATAATAAAAACCATTAAACCGCCAATTACAAGGGCTAAGAGAATAATAAACCACGCTAAAGGGTCAGAATAATTAAATAAAACATTATATAAAGATGAAGGAATTAAATCACTAATACTAATTCCAATCATAATAGCAATCGAAAAAGAAAGACAAAAGGTAATAAACTTATTGATCTTATTATCTTTAATCTTAAAGAAGATAACTATTCCTCCTAAAAGAGTGGACATTCCCGCTAATGATGAGATTAGAAAGGCATTAAGAGTACTCATATATTTCACCTATCTAAATATTATTTAATTAAAATGGTAATTATAACCAATAGAAGAGAATAAATAAATAATCTTAATTTCTATTTCAAAGATGTTGGTTTACATAACATACATTATGCAATCTTTATCTATAGTTAAAATTTAACTAAATTCTTAAGCTTTTTACTTATTTTTTTAGTAACCACTTCTCTTTCCCAAAACAATTTTTTTAAATCAAAAAAATTATTTCTAAAAAAATTATTTTTTATTTTTTAAAATTAAATTTTGGTTTTATTTATTATAACCTTATTAATATTTTTAATTAGGATTATATACGCGTATATCCTATTATTTATATATTAATAAGGATATATACGTATACCCTACTTTTTAAAAGAGTAGGGCCAATAAAAAAAGAAGTGGGGTTATATTTTCTCACTTCTTACCCAATAATAAGTATTATTATCTTTATTTTTCTTATAAATATGTTTATATAATGATCCATATTTTTTCATAAAGCTAAAATCTATTTTCTTATCATTTAAGTCTTTATAAGCATCACTACATTTACTATTGTATTCTCCACTTACATAAGAAGAGTAGCACTTCTCTTCTACCATCTTAATAAAGTAATCATAGATAATTATTTCATCACCTTTTTGATTAGCTTTTTTAATACCTCTATAGATAGCTATATCACTACCAACTGTATAAGTTACTTCATCAGATAATCCACAATAATAACTATCATCTTTTAGATAACAAATATGAAAACCATCAGTTTTAAAGCTTTCTATTTCTTCGGGATTAGAACCAAACATTTCTAAATATTTCTTCTCTACTTCGTCTTTCTTATAAATATTTACTTTACACTCTTTAGTTCCTTCTTCAGTTTTAAAAGTCATATCTTCACTATTACATAACCCATCTTTTTCTTTAGCTTTATAAGTTACTTCTTCCTCATTTTCTAATTCTACTTTATGATAGGCAAGACATAACTTATTTTCAGTCTTAACTTTTTTAGCTTCCACTACTCCATCACTATAATTAAATAATCCTTCACAATTACCTAAATCATCTGTACTAAAATAATTATGTAACAAAGTTACTTCTTCACTTTCCGGATCAATACTTTTTCCATTAATTAATTTAAAAGCGATTAAGATAATGGCAATAACAATTAAAATAATAATTAAAAAGATTAAAAAGGTATCATTTTCCTTTTTTAAAGGTTTTTCTTGAGCCATAACTTATTCCTTTCTAAACTTTTCGAGATTGAATTTCCGCAATTTTTTCAAAGACTTCGGCCGCATTACCTTCATTTATTTCAGTATAACCTAATTCTTTTAAAGCTTGAATTTTAGTTGTATTAAGTTGTTGCGTTCTACTTAATTTTTCTTCTTTTTTGGCTTCAATCTCTTGAACAAAACGTTTATGGCTTTCCATCACTTTAGTCTTACTTGCACCCCCATTGTTGTATAAGGTTAAAGCAGAATATAAAATACTTTCAAAAATAAATTGTTTATCTTCATTAAAAGCATATTCTTCCGCACTAATAAAACCATTTGTTTTAGCCATATAAGCTAAAATATATTTTATTTCCGGAACATTATCCATTGATTGTAATAAATTATGTAAGTACTTAATTGCAGAAAAATCATTATTCTTATTTTCTTCTAATTTTTCTTTTAATAAGAAAGCAATATCATTAAGTAATATTCGACTTTCTTTATCTAATCCTTTTAAATCTAAGAAACTATCAAAGTCACTTCCACTTTTAACTCCAATATTAAGTCTTTTCTCGACATTCATTAAGTATTCCGTATCAACTTTAATACTTTCTAATTCTTCTTTTGTTCCTTCTTTTAAATCTAAAAGTTGAAGCAAAAGAATTTTCTTTTCTTTTGGCCACTTATCTAGACTATCTAATACTAAATAATTATAAACCATTTGCCTTGAGACTCCTAAGTATTTAGAAAGTCTAACTTTTGAAACCCCTAATTCTTGTAATAAATCATTTAACTTATCCATGACATTCACTACTTTCTATAATTTACAATATAATTATATATAACTTAACACTTATTTGTCAACTAAAAACTGTTTTCTATTTCAAATCATTCTTTTTTATGATATAGAGTTTTTTCTTTTTATAAAAACAATAAAAGATATCTTTAGCAACTAAATTCTTCGAATTTAAGGTATATTCTAACCAAGTCATATTCTTCCCAATATATTTTAAAGCTTTCTTTTGAATGCTCCCATCAATAATTAAAGGCATTGGATAAGCCGAAGGAATTTTTAAAAAATTATATTTAAAGATCGATAATTTGCCATTAGGCTCTAAAAAAGCATACTCAACTTCATCAATATTTTTAACTTCTTTTTGTCTTAAACTTAAAAGTAAATTATCCATACTATATCTTTGTTTAACCATTTCATGATAATTTATTTTCCCATTACAAATTATTAAAGAAGGTTTACCATCAAAAAATGTTCTCACTACTCTAGACTTAATTGAAATATACGCTAATAATATTTCTAGAATGACTAATAAAGAAATAGGTAAAACCGTTAGCATAATACTCTCTTTAATATTTTCTATCGATATCGCAATTAATTCAGCAATTAGAATGGAGACAATTAAATCTATTACTCCTAGCTGTCCTATTTCTCTTTTGCCCATTAACCGAAAACATAAAAGAACAAAAAAGTAAAAGAATAAAGTTCTAAATAAAACTTGAAACATCTCCATAGTTATCACCTAAATATATTATGGTATTATTCATATATTTTTAATCATTACATTATAATTTATTAGGTGATCTATTTGAATAAATTAATTAATTATTTAAAATTTATAGCCATCTTTCTTATCTTAGAGTTATTATTTACCTTTGTTGTATCTTTACTTAATCTTCTTGGTTTAAATAGTGGTATAACTACCATAATTATATTTATTTTAAATATTCTTCTATTCTTTATTCTCTCTTTAATAAATGCCTCTAAAGTAAAGAAAAAAGGCTTCTTAGAAGGAATTATATTAGGTTTAATATTTATTATTCTTATGATTCTAATAAAAATAATTCTCTTTGATAATACCTTTAATCTATCAACATTTATCTATTATTTAATTTTACTTCTTACTAGTTTATTTGGTGGTATGATTGGTGTCAATAAAAAAGAAGCCAAAAAATAAATGGCCAACACCATTTATTTTATTTATTTAATTTAACTTTCTTCAACATTTTCGATTATGAATGGATTAGATAAGGATCCTGCCCCCGATAAATACAACCCAGACGAAAGATAGAAGACAGGGCGAACCGAAAGCGCCGCGTTGGAGGTGCCGTCGTTCACACGGCCATCACTATAGACAGACCACGCATAACTGCTATCATACCGCGGCATGGTCCATTCATATGGAGATGGTGAATCTACTTTTGTTGTGCTTAAACTTGATGTATCATTATTACTTAAGTGCATCCAACTTTTTTTACATCCGCTATATAAATTACTATTATAGCATTTTATGTTTTGAGCTGATAAGTAATAATCACTTACATATAATAATCCTATTTTTGTATTTGTTATTTTATTGTTTCCCCATTTTGCTTTCTCATTTTTATACATTTGTTGTCCTTCTATATTATTATTTGCATCCCAATTTCCTACTCCTGTATTAT
>CANQLN010000032.1 GCA_947624695.1 uncultured Bacilli bacterium | reverse complement strand
ATAGGATTAATATATGCCAGTGATTATTATTTATCAGGCGGAGATAGTTTAAAGTGTCATTATAATTCAAGTACATATGGAGATTGTAAAAAAAGCTGGATGCACTTAAGTAATAATGATACGTCAAGCTTAAGCACAAGTAAAGTA
This sequence comes from uncultured Bacilli bacterium, assembly GCA_947624695.1. GTDB lineage: Bacteria > Bacillota_I > Bacilli_A > RF39 > UBA660 > SIG200. The sequence continues at coordinate 9,849 of CANQLN010000032.1, read as the reverse complement.
GCCCCACCTAGTGAATATGAATGGACCATGTCGCGGTATGATAGCAGTAATGCGTGGAGTGTCCATAGTCGCGGCAGTGTGTACTACAACGGCTTCAGCGGTACGGTTTCGGTTCGCCCAGTCTTCTATCTTAAGTCCGGGTTAAAATTATCAGGCGAAGGAACACTTGAACATCCGTTTATGATCGCTGATACAGCAAATTAATTATTTTAAATAAAAAGGCCTTGTTTCTTAAATGAAGCAAGGTTTTTGTGTCTTACTAATCTTTGGCTTTCTTTCCTTGATAAGTATTTCTTTTAACCATTTCTTTATCAATATCATTTAAGATGCAAAATTTCTTTAATAACCAAGTTGGAGTTATTAACTCTTCTTTAATGGGGTCTCCCGTAATTCTTTCAATAACAATTTTTTCATTTAATAATTCTAACTCTTTAATAACAATATCGATATATTCTTCTTTAGTTAAAATAGGAAATTTTTCTTTTTCATAAATGCTGGCTAATTCGCTATCTTTAGAAATATAAAGCATATGAATTTTAATACCATCTATTTTTAAATTATTTAGAAGTTTTACGGTATTAAGCATATCTTCTTCAGTTTCATAAGGAAGGCCATTAATAATATGAGCTACGGTAAAAATATTTCTTTCTTTAAGTTTTTTGACAGCCTCAACAAAGCATTTGGTATCATGACCTCTTTTAATAAATTTTAAAGTATTATCATTACTACTTTGAAGACCTACTTCGATAGTTAAAAAAGTTTTTTTATTTAATTCTTCTAAATAATCTAAGACCTCACTACTTATGGCATCAGGTCTAGTAGCAATAGCAAGGCCGACAACTTTAGGGTAATCCAGTAATTCTTCAAATAAAGTTTTTAAGGTATCTAAAGGGGCATAAGTATTGGTGCCACTTTGAAAATAAGGAATATATAAACTATTAGGCCATTTCTTTTCTAAAGTTTCTACATTCTTTTTAAATTGTTCTTTAATAGATAAATTACTATCGGTAATATTAGCACTACTACTATTGCTACAAAAAATGCAACCATTGCCATTTATTTTATTTGGACAACTCATATGAGCATCAAGAGGAACTTTAAAAACTTTATTATTAAATTTTTGCCGATAAAAATAATTTAAAGTATGATATCTTTTATTATCTAAAGTATATTTAAACATAATTCCTCCTTTTTATGGTACTATAGCAGTTTTAAGTCGAAAAGGGAAGTGTATTTTTTAAAAAATTATGTTAAAATAAACCTTAGGTGGTTTCTTATGCTAGTTTATGGAAAAAATGTTTTAAAAGAATTAGATAAAAAAAGAATAAAAAAAATATATGTAAGTAGTAAAGAAACGATTTCTTATTTAAAAGAAAATAATTTAAAATATACTTTAGTACCCAAGGCTCGTCTTGATCAAATGGTTAAAGGAAATCATCAAGGCATAGTGGTTGATGTTTATGATTATGAATATTTTAAATTAGAAGATATTGATAGTGATTTTATTTTAATTTTAGATCATTTAGAAGACCCACATAACCTAGGAGCCATCATTAGAACTTGTGAATGTGCTGGAGTTAAAAATATTATTATTCCGAAAGATAGGTCTGTTTTAGTCAATGATACAGTTGTCCATATTAGTGCGGGAGCCATTGAACACGTCAAAATTATAATGGTTTCTAATTTAGTTAATGCGATAACTTATTTAAAAGAGCATGGTTACTTTATCTATGCGGCTTCCATGGAAGGGGAAGATTATCGAAAGATTAGTTATAATGATAAAAAAGCCTTAGTTATTGGCAATGAAGGTAAAGGCATTAGTAAAATTGTCAAAGACAATAGTGATGTAATAGTAAGTATTCCGATGAAAGGGGAACTAAATAGTTTAAATGCATCGGTTTCGGCCGGAATACTTATATATGGGATGATAGAATGATAAGTGAAGAAGAATTAAAAAATACTAATGATAGTGAACTTATTATGATGTATCGAGACGATGATGAAGATGCTAAAAATTTATTATTTTATAAATATCGGTATGTTATTGATATTTTAATTAATAAATATATGCGTTTTTTATCGAATTTAAATATCGATTATCAAGAAATCATTAGTGAATGCAATGTGGGATTTTCGGATGGCTTAAGATGTTTCGATGAAAATAAGGATGCAAGTTTGGTAACATTCGTTACTTTGTGCATTGAAAGAAGACTTAATAGTATCATTAGAAAATACAATCGCGATAAATACAAAGGACTTCAAGAGACTTATTCTTTAGATTTCATTTATGATGATAATAACTCACGATTAATGGATGCAATTAGCGATAATTCCAAAAATGATCCTTTAAGCAATATGGCTGAAGAGGAAAAATATCAAGAATTAATTAAGAATTTAAAAGATGCTCTTACCCAAAGAGAATATGAAGTATTTAGTTTGATGGCGAGAGGATTTACTTATATAGAAATTGCTAATCTTTTAAGATTAACTCCTAAACAAGTCGATAATACGATCCAAAGACTAAAACTTAAAGTTCGAAAAATTTTAGAGAGAGAAGATAATTAAAAAAAACTTCTTTTTTTTACGAAATATGCTGTAAAACGTTTACAAATATGAGACAATTTGTTATAATTTACTTATAATAAGAGGGAGTGGTTATAATGAAGATGTTAACTGCAGAAATAACAAAATTACTAGACAAATTATATAACCTACGTGGGGAAGATAGTGTAATACTTTCGAAGATGGAAAAAGAAAGAAAAACGGCTGAAGAAACTAAAGAAAGAACTACTAATGAAAAGAAAGTTTTACAAGAAAAAATAGAAAGTTTAACGGAAGAAGAGAGAGTTTTAGGAGAAGAAGGAGAAAAATTAGTTAATGCTTTAAGTGGCATTAGAACTGATGATTTCAAATTGGTTTTAGAAAAGTTAAAAGTTGATTTTAATCCTGATAAATTAAGTGAAGAAGTTGGTAAGTTACTTCCTAAAACTATTTCTAAAGTTCAAGAAGATACTAAAAAAGCGGAAGATGAACTAGTTAAAGTAGAATCTGAAATGAATACAGCGGAAGCTACTATTGAAGAATTAGGAATTAGAAAAGATGAAGCTTTAGAAAACCAAACAAGATTAAATGAATATTTTGAATTAGCTTTAAATGGCAATATTAATATTACGCGTGATTCTATAACTTCTTTATTAGAAAAATTTGATTTTACCGAAGATGAACAAAGAGAAGCGGCTAAACTTTTAATGTTCCCTGAAGATGCTTTATTTGAATATGAAAATAAACTTCAAAATGCTGAAAGAGAAGGTAAGAGTATTTCCGAAGTATTTGCGGAAGCTAAAGAAAATGTAGAAGAAATCGAAGAAGAAGAGGAAAGTGAAGAAGTTATCACTTTATCTCCCAAAGAAGAACTTATTAATCTTTTAACAGAATTAGGTTTTGATTATTTAGATTTTACAAATAATGATTTAGATAAAGTACTCGCAAATTATAATAAAAATGATTTAACTAAGAATGTTAATTTTGCGAAAGAAAATAATATTGACTTAGATATGTTTGTTGATAATGTTGACTTACTTTATGATAAAGAATTAGAAAGCAAAATTAGCAAATTAGTAGAAATTGGTAAAGAACCAGTTGATATTTACTTGAATCCAAATATTTTAATTAAGTATGATAAAGATGCATTAGATAATGTTATAGATAAATTAAGAAATAGTGGACTAGACCCTAAGAAAGTACCATTAATAGCATACTAGGAGGAAATAATATGGAGAAAAGTTTAAAAGATAAACTAGATTTATTTACAGATTTAAATGAAGAAGAAAGAGCTAAAGTAGAAGATAAATTTATGCCATCTCTTGCTTATATTGATTATGACGAATTAGAAAGATCTTTAGATTATTTAAGAACTCAAAATGTTTATATAACTAAAGCAAGAGAAGTAAAAGTTATGACTTTAGAAAATTTTGCTAAAAAATTTGATATCTTAAATGAAGTTAATGCGACTGATATATATTCTCAAAACCCAGAAGCATTAATGTGGGATGCCTTAGATTTATTTAAGAAAATAAAATATTGTATTCAAACTAAACATGAATATAAAAATCCTGATGGAACATATAAAAACTTCTTATTTGATACTAAAGAATGGGGTCAAGAATTTAGTCAAGCAACCGAAGAAGTAAAGGTTGAAGAACCTATTGTAAGTGCAGAAGTAGATCCTCTTAATGTTACATTAGAGAGTCCTGAAGATGTCAGAAGATATAATGATGTTATGAATGCTAGTAATGATTTAGATAATATAATTAGTCATTATGAAGATGTGAAATCTAATATTGCTGGAGCAACCATAGAACCTCCTTTAACTAGTGAAGAACCAGATATAAATTATCCAAGTTATGTGGGAGAAAATCATAATGTAGATTATACAAGACAAACTATGCAAGATGAATTAGGACTTAATGCTTTTGATAATATGACTATGGATACATTAGATTCTAGTAATAATGATGAATTTGTGAGCTTCAATGATTTAATGCCAGATGAGTTTATGGTTAATTCTGGAAGGGGAAGATAAAAATGAAATTTTTAGAAAAATATGGTTTTAATAAAGAAGAAATTGCCGAATTTTTAAATAATTCTCCAAAGAAATTAATTGATGCCATTAAAGAACATAAAAAATTAGTTAGTAAAAATATTAATTATTTAAAAGAATTAGGAGTTACTAATTATCAAAAAATATTTTTAGAATATTATGATATGTTTTTAAATGATCATAGTCATTTTGTTGGTATATTTTCAAAATATGAACCTGATGATTTAATTGCTAAATTAAATAAAAATATTAAAGTAATTGAATATTTATAAGATGTTTGAAATAGCATCTTTTTTATCATTTAAAATACTTAAGGAGTCAATATGAAAAAATTATTTATAATCTTTATATGTCTTTTAGTCTGTGGCTGTGAGGAAAAAGTCATTATTGATACTGAAGGTGAAAATGTTAAGTCTATAATGGATACGGTTGAAGTCTATAGTGATGTTTATTTAAATGATTTAATTGATAATTTAAATAATGTGGAAATATTATCAAAGAATAAATTATTAGATACTAATAGTTTAGGAAAAAAAGAAGTTGAAATAGAATATCGTTTAGATAAAAAAAGATATGTTTATCAGTTTAATATTAATGTTGTTGATAGTACTCCACCTATAGTTTTTAGTGGCACTAATAAAACGGTGGAAGTTGGTTATGATGAAGATATTTGCAATTTAATATCTTATGGTGATGAATATGATGGTAATATTACTTGTGTCATAGAAGGATTATATGATTTAAATAAAGTAGGAACTTATAAATTAGTGTATCATTTAAGTGATTCATCACAAAATAAAAAAGATGTAAATGTTACTTTAAATGTTATAGAAAAGAAGAAAAATGATAATGAAGATAAAACTAGTACACCATCAGAAAAAGTAGTAACGGAATTTCAAGATGTTTATAATAAACATAAAAGTGATAATACTGAAATAGGTATAGATGTATCTAAATGGCAAGAAGATATTGATTATGAAAAAGTAAAAAGGGCAGGAGCTAGCTTTGTTATGATGCGCATAGGTTATCAAGGCCAAACAACAAGAGCGATATATGATGATGAATATTATGCAAGTAATATTAGAAAAGCTAAAGAAGCTGGTTTAAAAGTAGGAGTTTATTTCTTTACAGTAGCTTCTTCAACTGATGAGGTTAAAGAACATGCTAAATGGGTTATAGATAAATTAGATGGTGAAAAATTAGATTTACCTATTGCCTTTGATTGGGAGAATTGGAGTAAATGGAATAGTTATAAAATAAGTTTCCATGAGATGAATGAAATTGCTAATACTTATATGGACACTTTAGAAAATTCTGATTATAAAGCTATGCTTTATAGTAGTATATTCTATTTGGAAACTATTTGGAAGAATAAAAAAGAATACCCAGTATGGCTAGCTCATTATACCAAAGATTTCAATACTAGTTCTTATAAAGGAAAATATATGATGTGGCAAGTATGTAATAATGGCCATATTGATGGCATTAATAATGATGTTGATATTGATGTTTTATATTTATAATTATTATAAAAACAATCCTAAAATATGCTAAGGATTGTTTTTTTCGTCATCAACTAAATTATCTAAAGCAAAATTAATACATTGATTTAATAATTTATTAACTGATAGATTATTTTTATTTGCTAATTCTTCTACTTTATTTAATGTCGATAATTTAATTCTAATTGTTTTTAAAACTGATTTATCTTCTGTTTCCTTTGTTAATTTAAAATCCTTCATTAGCCAACACCACATCTTTAAAACAATAATATAACAATTTCGGCTTAAATAACAAGTCTTACAAAATGTAATACAGGACATTAAAACTCTTGGTTTTATGGGCATTTGCTAGGTATAGCCTAAGAAAAACAGCCGGAAATTATGTAACTCATTTAAGTACATATTTTTACATAAAATTTTGAAATAATATTACTGGTGGTATAAATGAATAATAAGGACAATGTTGATTATTGTTATTATCTAGTAAGATACAATATTAAGAAGTATCGGAAACTTGCTAAAATAACCTCGCAAGAATTGGCTGATAGAAGTGGTTTCACGCATCAATATATTAGAAATTTAGAATCTTTAAAATCATTTCAAAGGCCAAGATTAGATACTATTTATCGAATTGCTCAAGCCTTAAATATAGATATAAAGAAATTATTTGACGAGATAAAATAGCCTTGTATTACAATTTGTGTGACTAGAAAATTAACACCTCTAAACTTAAAATTAAGATAGAGGTGTTTTCATATGGTAAACAATAAAAAAAGGGTTTTAATAGGAAGTTTAATAGGGGTTATTATTTTATTTATTGTCGTAATAGGAGCCACTTATGCCTTTTTTACTTTTGGCGTAGTTAATAATAGTGAAGACACCACAATTAGTATTAAAACTGGAAGTGGAAATAGTATTGAATTAGTTGGAGGAATAACTAATTTTCATATTAATATAGATGCCTCTGATATGTCTTTAAGCAAGGTGGGGAAAGAATATTATGCCACGGATGTTGTAGGTAAAAAATATGAAGAAACCGAAGAAGCTGGAACTAAAGTATTAGGAACCATAAGTGCTAAAGGAAGCTTAGAGGGTACTCAAAATTGTAGTGCTACTTTAGATATTGTTGTTGATGGTAGTATGAAATCCTTTTTACAAGAAGGAGATTTAATCCTTACTGTAAAACAAGGAGAAATATCTAAAATAATAGATTTAAGTAATTTACCTAGTAATAAACCTGCTTTTGAATTTGGTTTAAATAGTGGTGATGTTAAAACTTTAGATGTTAATATGAAATTAACTAATAGATTAGAAGACCAAAAAGATTTAGCTGGCAAAACTTTAAGTGTTAGTATTAGTGTTAGCGACTTTGTTTGTAGTAATGATGATACAAATTTAAGGGAACCTTTAGTGGCATTAACCGCAACAACTGATGCTCAATATTTAAAGAAAGCTGAAGATAGAGACGAGTTATTAAGATTTGTAGGAACTCATACAGATGCTGAAGAAGGAAGAATAAATAATTATATATGCTTTGGAACTAACGATAAAGATGAATGTACAAAAGAACCAGATACTTATTTATATCGGATTATTGGCATAACAAATGAAAATATAAACAAAGATTTAGAACTTACTTCAGGACAATTAAAACTGATAAAAGCTACACCGATTAATGAAACAACAAAATGGTCGAATATAATGTATGAAAGTATTAATTGGCCAAGTTCTTTGATTCCAAATATTTTGAATACTTCCTTTTTAAAGTTTATTACAAAGTCTTCAAGTAATAGTCAATATAATTGGCTAAATATAATAAGTATTCCAAAATGGTATAATTCTATAGTAACGAATGAAACATGGAGTTTAAAATATGAAACTGGTTCAACTTCAGATAACTATTATTTGGGATTAATGTATGCTAGTGATTACTATAATTCTAATGATGGTAAAGATTTAGGAAATAGTTGGTTAAGTTTAGAATATGGAATATCGAATTATGAATTACCAGATAATATTTTTTATGAATGGACTATGACAGCTGGTGGTTTGTATAATGATAGAATGGGTGCTGCATGGGCTAATTACCCTGGCGGGATTTCGAGGAGTTTAGTTTACGATATTAATGCAGCTTTGCGGCCGGTTTTTTATTTAACACCATATACTAATCTTATTGGTAGTGGCTCTGAGAATGATCCATTTATCATTATACCTAAAAATAAACCACAGATTAAAAATGTAAAATTACTAAATGATAATGGTAATTCAATAGAAGTAGTAGTTGATGCATATAGTAACGATGCCATTAAAGAGTATTGTTACAAATTAATAAGAGAAAACGAATATACTTGTACGAATTCTAAAAATTATACATTTGAGAGTTTAGATGACAATTTAGATTATTCATTAGAAGTTTATGTTAAAGATAATAATAATTTTGAGTCAGATGTTTATAAAGTTCCTTTAAGAGTAAAACCAGCGGTTGAAGTATTGAATAGAGCAACAACTTCTGAGTATTTAAAACCAGCTTTTGATGGGGATGAATTGACTAGATTTATAGGAAATTATGAAGCAGCAATAAATGGACAATTAAATAATTTTATTTGTTTTGGAACTAGTGATTTGCAAAAATGTTTAAATAATAAAGATTCTTACTTATATCGTATAATAGGGATAACTAATGATAAAGTTAATTCAAATTTAGGATTATTGCCTAACCAGTTGAAAATTATAAAAGCCCTCCCTTTAAAAAACTCTTATGGTAATTTAATAAAAATGTCGTGGGTTCCAAAAGATATGGGATATAATTGTGGACAAAATGGCGTAAAATGTGAATGGGATTATGAAAATATTACTGAAACGGAAGGGCCAATATTAAGACAGTATTTAAATAGTACATTTTTTGATACTATAAAAAATAATAATGAAAAACTTGGCAATTTAAAATGGGATGAGATAATAGAAAGTCCAAAATGGTATAAAGGCCCAATTAGCAGTGCGTCTAATAATGAAAAAGAGCCATTAACTAATAATAATTTTAAAATAGGGCTAATGTATCTAAGCGATTATTATAATTCAATTTTGGACCACAGTGTTAAAAATAGTTGGCTTTATAATGATTATGGCATAGGAGATAGTTTAGGATATTCTGAAGATGAATGGACTATGACTTCTATTATTAGTAATGGTTATTATTATGCTTGGCAAATTACATCATCAACATCATCATTGTCTCCAACACCTAAGTCATACACTAACAATTTACTTCGGCCAGTTATGTATTTAGGATCAAATGTTAAATTATCCGGAAAAGGAACAGCCGATTTTCCATTTATAATTAGTGTTGAATAATTATGAAAGAAAGAATATAAAAAACGATATTTGCGGTCACAAATTGTGACCGCAAATTTTAAAATTATTTAAAATTTGCAATAATTTAACAAAATTTGCCTAAAACTATTGTCAAAACGATAGTTCGGTGATATAGTTATCATACCACCAAGGTAGAAAAGCTTTTAAATGAATAAAAAGGGGAATTAAATTTGGGGTTTTATTTTAAAATTCTAAGTTTAAAAATATTAGATTATTTATAGGCTTTAAGGTCACAAATTGTGACCTTAAAGCTAAGAAAGAAGAAGGAGGTTTTGGAAATATGAATAATCAAATAATGAAAATTGAGAAAGAAAATTTAGTATACGAAGTAAGAGGAAAAAAGGTAATGCTAGATAGTGATCTAGCGAAATTATA
>CANQLN010000031.1 GCA_947624695.1 uncultured Bacilli bacterium | reverse complement strand
CAATAAAGTTTACCTTTATTGGCTATTGACTTTTTTAATTCGAATATCTATTTCGAATATCCTTTCCAAAATTCACCAATATTTTAATAATTATTAATAAAATTAAAACCTATTTTAAAATCCATGACATTATTTTCCGTGATAGTTATAGTATTGCTATCGTTATCCATTCTTTTATATATTTTTTTATCATCTTCATTAATGGTTTCAATATTATCATATAATCTAGTTAAATAAATAGATATAGTATCACGATATTCCAAGAATAAAGACTCATTGTAACCATTGTTTGTTGAATAATCAGTAAAAATTTCTTGAGTTTCTTCATCTAATAAATTATAAGCTTTCTTAGGATCTAAATACAATAAATCTTGAAATATACTAATATAATATGTCGTCTTATTTCTAGGAGAAAGACTACTAGTTTTAAAACTAGTATTATTATCAATATATACTTTTTCTATATTATAAGTTTCTGCATAGGTTTCAATATCGATATTATCATCTAAAGGTATTAAAACATATTTATTATTACTATCTCTTATTACTAAAAAATTTATTTTTTCATAATATTTTATATCTCCATCATCCATGGGAGTGTCTACCGTATATCCTTGAGCAAAAAAGTAAGTTATACTACTATTAGGATTATAGTAAATTTTTTCAGCAATAAATGTTGGGGTATAATTAAATCTATTTAATTCTGTTGCAGCATTAGAAGCTGTTAAATTATTATCTTCTCTAAATTTGCTTTCTAATAAATTAAAAACGTTTAAATTGTCACCACTTTCAAGTCTAGTATAATAATTATTAATAACATCTTGAACTCCAAAGAACCATTCTTCATTGGTTAATAATTTAATTTCTTTACTTATTTTTTCTTCGGGAATTTCATTTTGATTTTGAGATAAATCATTAGATGGATTATTGTTATTAATATTAAAACTTAAAAATATAGCAAGAGATGAGGTTATAATTAATATAACAATTATTATAATTATAATTATTTTTTGCTTACTATTCACTTTTACTCTTCCTCCTTTTAATCACTACAATTATTTCTTACATAAGTTAAAACTGAGGATGAACCATTAGCGCGGGCAGAACAACTTGTGGCCGGTATTTCATAATTAGCACAAAAGCTATAAGCAATATCATATGCTGAGGCTGATCCACCATAAATAAGGTCTCTTAAACCTGAATAACCATTTTTGTTTATTTCATACATCATAAAACTAATTTGTAATCTCGTATCAGCAATAGAATTTGCTTGACCATTAGCTTTTTGATTTTGATAATATTGTAGCAATTCTGCTTTTCTTCCTTGATCTGTCCATTGAATTAAACCATAACCGGCATGATCAACAGTGAAATTTTGATAAGTACCATTATCAACTCCAGCTGTATAAGCTGCATCATTACCAAAATTTCCGATATAAGATCCATATATACAATAACCATAATTTTTACCTTTAACTTTACAGCACATATTTGTTTCGTAACAATCTTCTAGATTATTAGTTTTAAACTTACCTTCAGCTGCAATATTAGTTAAAATTCCCGCTGTAGCATTATCCGAAAGCCCTAAATCTTTTAAAGCTCGACAAATACCAGACTTATCAGAATTATATACACAGCCATTAGCTCCTGGACGAGGATTGGTTGTACTAATATAATTAAGAGGATTTTGCGGTTTATTATTAATCCTTACTTCAAAGTGTAAATGGGGACCTGTACTTCCTCCAGTATTTCCAGATAGAGCAATTATTTGGCCTTGAACTACACTCATTCCTTCGGACACATATTTAGAAACAGAGCCTTGTTTTAAGTGACAATATCTAGTAGTAAAGCCATCACCATGATCAATAACTATTTCATTACCACAGCTACCGGTTCCAGCATAATCAACATAACCATCTATTGCTGTCTTAACCGTTCCACTTTTGGGAGCTATTACATTTCTTCCCATACTCGCTTCAAGGTCTTCACCATCATGATTTTTCCATACATGTTGAATAGGATGATAACGCCAACCAAAGTCTAAACCATTTCCTACACTGACAATCTCGGCATCTCCAGTTAAGACGTCTCCTCTTTCAAAAGTACCTCTTTCACCTATTGGCCACCACCAACCAACTTCACATCCAGATCCTTTTTGTTTTTTATGAAATTCACAATATGATCCTAAATCATATAAAGTTTTATTTCCGCTTACGCCACTTGTAGATTGAAATAAATCAAATATTTTTTGATAATCAGATTTTATATAATGAACTCCATCTGTACCATCCCAGTTAATAAAGTCTTGAGTTAAGCCTAAGTCAAGATATATTAAATTACTTAAACCAGCTCCCGAAATTAAAGAAGCCATATTATTATTAAATTCAATTACCTCGTCATTAGTTCGGTAGTAAGTAGCCGTATATATTTCTTCTTTTACCGGACCAACTTGAGCAATATAAATAGTATGATTGCTCCATTCCCCTTCCGCTAAAGTTTTATAAACATTAAAATAATTATTTAAATTCCCTGTATCATTTACCCCTAGCCAAATAACAATATTATAACTTTGGCCACTTTTCATTTTTTGATTAGCTAAGTTAATGGCCCCAATGCCATTAGTATCATTTGTTGCATTACGATACCAAGTAACCCCACAAGATGAGCCATAATTTGTATTATATCTAAACCAACAATAGCCATTAGCCCCATGATAAACAACATGGGCATTATCAACAATACCATAATCAGCCATCCCATTCATCCGGGAATCCCCGATATAAATGGTTTCTTTGGATGTATCAATTTTAGAAGTGCTAGAACTTGAGGAAGTTCTACCTCCTCCATAAACTTCTCTTAAAATTGATTTGTAATTACCACTTTCAGAATTAGCAATTTTCGCAATGTATTCATCACTTATATTTAAAGTGTCAGCTCCTGTTAAAGAAGTAATTACTCCATCATGAGAACTTGAAACATATAAGTATCTTTCAATACTGGTATAATATTTTTCCAAAGTTTTTTTGGCATCACTTGGAACACTTTGATATCTAACTGGACAAGTAGCATTTACCATTTTAGAAGCACTAGAATAACCGCCAGCAGCTAAGGTGTTAGTCTTTATCGCAATCATTAAAGCTTTATAAGCTCCCGCCGAAAATTCATAATCTTGGGAATAAGCATAAGCAGATCCAATAACAAAGTCTTTGATCGATACATTAGCTTCATTTCCAATACAATCATAATTAACATACGTTAAATTAAAATCACAAGTTTGATCAAAATATCCATCAGTAAAATCTTCAGTATCGAATAACATCATCAATACTAAAATAATAACAATTAAGACAATACCGATTACTATAGCTACCAAAGGATGTCTTATAATAAAACCAATTAAATTTTTAGCCCCATTAACGACAGCTGTTCCGGCTTCTTTGGCTCCTTCTTTAGCCCCTTCTTTAATTCTCTTTAATTGAAAAGGTTTTCTTTTTGGCTCATTTTCTGTCCCATTTTCAGATTCTTCTTTAGAAGAATCATCATTTTCTTTATCATCCTTATTTTCTTCTTTGCTATCATCTGCCTCGGAAGAATCTTCCTCATTATTTTCTGTTTCATTCATTTTAGAACTACCTTCATTAACTTTTTCTTGAGTTCTATTTTTACTTTCATCACTTAATTTTTGACTATCAGGCTTTTTATCCATAGCATTTCGATGTTGTAAAGGCTCATCTTCATAATCTTCAGTTTCCTCCGTCGTAGTCGTTTCATTTGTCTCTTCTAACATAGCATCTAAGGAATTTTCTACTTCATCCAAATCATAATGACCATCTTTAGATAACCCTAAAGCAGTGGCAATATTTAAAAGTTCATTACTTTTGTCAGCATCACCTGCAGAAAGACCTAGCATTCTTGCTTTACCAATAATTCTATCTATTTTCATACAGGTACCACCTTCTTAAATAATTTTAGCATAATTCATCCATAAAAAAAAGCGCTTTCACGCTTTATTCACCGATTATTTAGCTTCAACAATTAGTTTTATGGCCGTCTTTGCTTCGCCATTTATCGTAATATCATTAAACGCGGGAATAACCACTAAATTATCGCCAGTTGGAGCGACAAATCCTCGACAGATGGCAATCGCTTTAATGGCTTGGTTTAAAGAACCGGCTCCAATAGTTTGTAGTTCCACCATTCCTTTTTCTCGATAAATATTCGCAATAGCGCCCGCTACTTTACTAGGATTTGATTTACTAGATACTTTTAAAATTTCCATAATATATTCCTTTCTTCATAATTAAAATATATGAAGCAAAAGCGGAAAAATGCCTATTATCGAAATTCTTTCGAAATGACTTTTTCATACACCTTTTGAATAAAATCACGATTAAAATTTTGATTATAACGATAATGATTTTTTTCATAATCAGCAGTATATAAAGAATAAGGTACTAATTCAAAATGCCGAAATGAAGCATCATAATAATTGATAATAGGTTCCGTTTTAATATCTTTAATGACTATTTCATTATCTTCTTTTAAAATTTTTAATTTGGCAAGTAGACCAACTTGATAAGCATTATCAAATTCTTCACCAGCTCTACTGACATCTTCATCTGCTGAAGTAAAATTACCTAAAGAATAAAAGACTAAAGTTTTGTTTTCACCATTAATCCATTTAATTGGCTCAATGGAATGAGAATGACTACCCACAATTAAATGAACTCCTAGAGAATTTAAAAATTCCGCTAAAGATTGTTGCTCTTCATTTTCTTCATAAGTAAATTCTCTACCCCAATGCATTAAGACAATAATAACATCAGCCTTTTTCTTTAATTCCGTTACTTCTCTTTCTATTTTTTCATAAAGAATTTCTTTAGTATCAGGATCTTTAAATAAAGAGACGTAACTTCTTTCACTTTCAGGCACCTTTTGATTAGTCCCATAACCATAAGCTAAAAAGCCTAATTTAAGTCCCTTTACTTCTTTAATAACATAATAATTATCATCTAAAGTAGTTCCCACTGTTAAAATATTAGTCTTATTTTTAAAATAATCTAAAGTAGACTTAATCCCTGCAAGGCCTCGGTCGTAAGTGTGATTATTGACTGTTCCTAAAACTTCTAAAGATAAAGATGAAACTAAATCACCCACATATTCGGGAGCACAAAAATTAAAACCTTCACCACTTACTTCTAAATTATCATTACCTATAACAACTTCCATATTACCAATAGATACATCATCATTAAGAAAATAATCTTTTACTTTTTCAAAATAATGGGTAGGATCATCTCCTAATTTAACACTATTATAAAAAGGTTCTTCAAAAAGAAAATCGCCTACTAAAGTTAAATTAACTTCTTTAGAAATTTCCTCATTTTCTTTAAAACTATCTACTTTTGAAGAAACATTATCTTTTTTATGAGCATAAAAATCTAAAATAAAAAGACAAACTAAAAGAATAAAACTCCAAATAATAATTTTTTTTCTTTTCACTAAAACCCCCCTCTAAAAAAATAAGTAAGTTATTTCTTACTCATTATATAACCCGCTAATGGGTCCATTAATTCTAAAATACCATTAATTAGGAAGAAAAAACCTAACACTAATATTTGAATATCATTAGTATAATATAAATTAATTGAGGCTAAAATTCCGGTTAAAATAAAGATAATTAAATTAACAACATTAAGTTCCCATAATTTATTTTTCCGGTCATGATAATAATCGCTTTCTTTTAATTTTGTTAAGCTCATTAAAATAACCCAAATAAATAAACAAAGGGCTAAATTCCAAGGAGAATCATTAATATCTAAAAATAAAAGTAAAACTAAAATAGCCACACAAGATAAAGAAGTGCTAAAACCACTATAATCTTTGGCATTTAAAATAGCAAAGTTTTTAATTAAGTGAATTATACCATATAAGGAAATGATAATAATAAAGACAGTTCTAACATTAGTAATATTAAAAATTGGTAATATAGTTATAATACTCGATCCTATTACTAATATCCATCCTACTATAAATTCGACAAGCGTTCTTCTATCCATTCAATTCACTTCCTATTTTAATTATAAAATAATTATATCTTTTTTTCAATCAGTTTTAACACTGCCAAAGCGACGATCTCTTGTGCTGTAATATTCTAAAGCTTCATCTAAATTTTTTTCTAAAAAATCCGGAAAATAAGTATCGACAAAATATAACTCCGCATAAGTAGCTTGATATAACATAAAACCACTTAACCGATGTTCTTTACCTGTTCTAATTAGAAAATCAATCGGTGGTAAATTTTGATACATATATTGATAAAAATTTTCTTTATTTAAATCTTCTTCTTTTAATTTACCCTCTTTTAAATCCTTAAAAACTTTTTTCGTAGCGTCAACTATTTCTTCTTGACCTCCATAATTAAAACAAATATTTAAAATACAAGCCGTATTATTTTTCGTTTTTTCCGTAACATTTTTCATAGCTTCTAAAACATCTTCTCTTAAGTTTTCTTTCCGACCACTAAATATAATTTTAACATTATTATCAATAACTTTACTTAATTTTTCATTAAAATAGGTAATGCAAAGATTCATTAAATAATCTACTTCTTCTTTGCTTCTTTTAAAATTATCAGTAGAAAATGCAAAAACCGATAGGACTTTTATTCCTAACTCTTTAGCATGAATTGCTAATTTTTCTAAAGTCTTGGCGCCTTCTTTATGCCCTTCACTTCGCTTTAATCCTCGTTCTTGAGCCCAACGCCCATTACCATCCATAATAATTGCTACATGATTTGGACCATTCAATTCAATCACCTACTTTAATAACGCATTAAATTAATTATAAACAAAAGATATAAACAAACACTATAACGAATTTTAAACATTCCTAATTCAAAAATCGATACTAATAAATCAGATATACAAACAATATACCCTTCTTTATATAAAGGCTTATATTCTTTCGGATTAACTTTACCATCATGGTTTATAAAAGGTAAACATTTTTTAGTTAAAGCATAATGATACATATGCGTTTCAATAATACTAGCTTCTTTAGCGGTTACATGAAAATATTTCTTCGCATTATCACTACTTGTTTTGGGATGATTAAGATATGAACTACTACCATTAAAGAAATCATGAAGTAAACCACTGATACAAGAATCTTTAATATCGCCTTTAAATAATTTGGCAAGCAAAAAACTAACATATGATACTCTTTTACAATGATCATATCTATTAGTACCATGATGAGCTTCATTTTTAAGGCTTAAGAAATTCTCATCATTTAAAATATTTTGCGCTATTTCTTTATATTCTTTATTTAATTTCATTTATATTCCTCTTAACATTAAATATATTAATAACGGTTTAATTATAGCATACTTTCTTCCAAAAATATACCTCCAAGCACCTATTCGACACTATTTTGATAATTTATTTTTTCTTCCTCTTTCTGACTTTTTCCACATTAAGACATAAGTTAGGGCATTCTAAAGTTATTTGTAATATTCGCTCTAAGACATTATTTCTAACAGCACTAAAATAAGTGTTACCAATTTTATACCGGCTAGAAAACAAAGACATAAATTCACTAATTAAATTATCTACCATATCTCTAGTAATCTTACCTTCTTTATAAAGAGTGATAGTCTTTTCGGCATAAGTTTTAACTAAAAATTCATAAATTTTATTAAAATACCATTTAATTTGCTTACTATTCTTTAGGGCTTTTTCATTATAAGTCGCAATATTATTTAAGTGATCTAGCATTAAAAGAAAATCAATTATCTCTTCCCTAGAATTATATTTTTGAAGTTCATAAATTAGTCCTTGTAAGTTAGCACTTAAATATAAACTTTGCATTTTAGCTTCTCCCACAATAATTTCCACTAAATAAGCAATATGCGTTAAATAAGTATAGCCCTCTTTAACTGATAACTCATGAGCAAAATATCTTCTTGTTAAAAGTTCCGTATAACCTTCATTTAAACCACTGCCTAAATAATAATCTCCTTCATGATAATATTGTTTAAAACCGGAATAGCGAATTTTCTTATTTAAAACAAAGGATGCAGCATGAAATAGTTCATGATATAAATAATCTTTATTATCTTTATAAAAGATGGCATTATTTTCCCCATCATAATAAGCCCGAAAATATTTAGTATCCTTATCTTTATCTTTGAAATCAGGAGGATTAATTTGTAAACTATTGATATTATTGAAAAAAATAATTAAATCTTTAGAAGAAAAATTATGAAGTAAGACTTGCATAAATTTTAAAACAATTTCTTTATCTTCCATTTTAGTAAGTCTTTCATAATCAATCTTTGTTTCTTTTTGAATAATTATAGGAGCTGGTAAAACTTCTTTAGACTTTAGATAAAAAAAGGCATCATTAAAACGATAGAATCTTAAATATTCTAAAAATGTCGCTGGATAAGAAAGCCCTAACGTTTTTGAAAAATTCTTAAATTGTCCTTCTTTTAAATTCGCCATAATCCCCCTAAAAAGATATATTATTTAATTAAATCTTCGTAATTACCCTTTTTACTTAAAATTTG
Organism: uncultured Bacilli bacterium; assembly: GCA_947624695.1. Taxonomy (GTDB): domain Bacteria; phylum Bacillota_I; class Bacilli_A; order RF39; family UBA660; genus SIG200. Next base: position 1,483 of record CANQLN010000031.1, on the reverse strand, counting down.
ATAATCATGCGTTTGCCGGAATTTTTGTCTTTCTTCTTTATTCATTACTAAAACTTTTTCAGCAATATCCATATGAAGTATTCCCTCCAAGTGGTCCATCTCATGCGCTAAAACTGTTGCGGGAAAACCCGTAAATGCTTCCTTACAAATATTCCCATCTAAGTCAGTATATTCTAAAACAATTTTATAAGGTCTTTTAACAAGACCAACATTATCAAGACAACTCCGACAAGCTTCCCAATATTCAGTTAAGCCTTCTTTCTTTTTAAAGATTGGATTAATTAATACTTTTTCTTCATCATACAATTTATCTTTAGCTGTTTCCGTCTTATTTTGAAATCTTTGCACAACTTCTAAATTAGTATTCTTTAAATAGATTATTCTTTTTGGAATTCCTAATTGAATCGCTGAGATAGCAAGAACATCTTCTTTTGAGCAGAAATCTTTTAAGACTAAAATATCTTCTTTTAATGAAGCATCATCTAAAGAAACTTCCTTCGACTTTTGTCTTAGATAATCTTCATCTTTTAAAATTGTTTTGACCTCATAACTTCGCATAAAAACCTCGCTTAATGTATTATATAATATTTTTCGCATCTTGAAAATAATAATTGTCATGATATTATTAACAATAAATTTAAAATATTGTATAATAAAAAAGAAAAAAGGAGCCTGATAAAATGAAGGAAAAAAATAAAAATATTTTAATTATTGTCTTAACGATAATCGTTATAATTTTAATAATCGGTGTAATCATCCTTATATTTCAAAATATTAGAACCGAAGATAAATTAGATTACCTTGAAGATCATTATGAATATTTAAATGACAATAGCAATAACAATAATAATCAAAATAACGAAGATAATAATTCTCTTGATAGCAACAATAATTCTTCAAATAATGCTAATCAAAATATTTCTCAAAATGCAGCTTTAGATATTGTTTTAAAAGACTTAAAAATATCTCAAAATGATATTCGAGATTTAGATATTGAACTTGATTATGAAGCAAAATATCAAAAAAATGTTTATGAAGTAAGTTTTGAATATAAATATTATGAATATGAGTATTATCTAGAACCAACAACTGGGAAAATATTAGATTCTTTTAAAAGTTTAAATTAGTTAAAAGACCACGCGCGTGGTCTTTATTTTATGAATTGGCAATGATAATCGTATTAAGTAAGTCTTTTACTTTTTCTTTTGTAAAATATTCCCCCACCATTACAATGACATATCTCTTCTTATTTTTTAAAATATTTATTTCCGCAACATTTCCTTCTTGGACAAACATATAACCATCTAAATTACCCTCTAAATTAATTAACTCATTCTTATGTGGATTTAAAATACTAGCAACATAATATAGGCCATAAGATGCTTTAATCTTTTCGCTACTAGTAAAAAGATTATTTTTATAATTATCTTCCGCTAAAAAAGTAAATAATTTTTGATCGTTATCGATTTGATTATTTTTTAAA
>CANQLN010000030.1 GCA_947624695.1 uncultured Bacilli bacterium | reverse complement strand
GGCATCAAACATAAAATGCTATAATTGTAGTAGCAGTGTATATTGCGAATGTAAAAAAAGTTGGATGCACTTAAGTAATAATGATACATCAAGTTTAAGTACAACACGTCAAGATCCACCATCTTCATATGACTGGACCATGTCGCGGTTTGCTAGCAGTCATGCGTGGACTGCCTATGGTGATGGCACTGTGGCCCCCTACCTCTTCAGCTATACGTATTCGGTTCGCCCGGTCTTCTATCTTTCGTCTGAGTTAGATTTATCAGGGGCAGGGACTTTAGAAGAACCTTTCATAATAAATGGTGTTGAATGATATCTAATCTCCTTGGGTGGTTTAAGCGCCCGAACGATTTGTTTTGGTAACATTTTTATTTCAAATTTATTATTATCATTATATAATATAGATATGGTAGTTTTGATATAAGAGATGTCGCGGAATGATAGCAGTAATGCGTGGAATGTCAATAGTGATGGCAATGTGAACACCAACAACTTCAGCAATACGTATTCGGTTCGCCCAGCCTTCTATAACTTGAATGGAAGTATGGTTAAGATTATGCTTTAGGGAAGGTAGAAGACAAAAACTATCATGGATTTTTAATCCAAAGACAAAACAGAGATGATTTACTTTACGAAGTAGTCTAGAAACTCTGTTATTTTTTTGTTGGAATTTGTCGAAAAATTAGAAGTTTTGACAACGTTTGTCGAAAGTGTTGCAAAAGTTTTTAAATTAAGTTATTATCATTCCTCGAAAGCGGGTTTTGGTTGAATTTATATTATTAAAATAAGTTTTCCTTTGTGTCATAATTACCTGTTTCTAATGACATGCCTACCCATTTCTTAGGTTATTCATAACCTTCTAAACTAATCCCCGCTTTCCAATTATTTGTTTTTATGTTAAAATACCACAAGGGAAGTGATTATATGCATCTACCAGATTTAAATGTTGCTAAAGATAGAACTAGCAAAGAAAATATATATTTAGATTTAAATGAAAACTATCAAAAAGTTTTTGAAGGAAAAAAATATTTCTTAAGAACTTATGGATGCCAAATGAATGTCCATGATAGTGAAGCTATTAGAAGTTATTTAGAAGCATTAGGTTTTACTAATACAGAAAAAGTAGAAGAAGCTAATGTGGTTGTTCTAAATACTTGTGCGATAAGAGAAAATGCCAGAGATAAAGTGGTCGGTTTCTTAGGTAAATGTCATTATCTAAAGAAAAATAGAGATGATTTTAAAATTGTCTTAGCGGGATGTATGAGTGAACAACCTGATTTTATTGCAAGTATTTTAGAAAAACATAAATATATTGATATTGTTATAGGAACTCATAATATTCATGAACTTCCGAAATTACTTTTAGAAAATTTTTCGAAACAAACTATTGAAGTATATTCTAATAGTGATGAAATAATTGAGGGCATGCATTATGAAAGAGATTCGAAATATACAGCTTGGGTTAATATCATGTATGGTTGTGATAAATTTTGTACTTATTGTATAGTGCCTTATACAAGAGGAAGAGAAAGAAGTCGAAAATTAGAAAGTATTATTAAAGAAGTTGAAGAATTAAAAGATAAAGGTTATTTAGAAGTTACTTTACTTGGTCAAAATGTTAATGCTTATGGTCAAGATATAGGAGAATCTTTTAGTCATCTTTTAGAGTGTGTTGCGAAAACTGGTATTAAGAGAGTCAGATTTGTTACTAGTCATCCTTGGAATTTTACCGATAAGATGTTGGAGGTTATTTCGAAATATGATAATATTATGCCTTATATTCATTTACCTTTACAATCCGGTAGTGATAAGATCTTAAAAAGAATGAATAGGAGATATACGAAAGAAGAATATCTAACTTTATTTAGAAAAATGAAGGAAATGATTCCTAATGTCGCAATTACAACTGATATAATTGTGGGGTTTCCAGGAGAAACAAAAGAAGATTTTGAAGATACTTTAGAGGTAGTTAAAACTTGTGAATTTGATGGGGCTTATACATTTATTTTTTCACCAAGAGTAGGAACACCAGCGGCTTTAATGGAAGATAAGACACCTTTAGAAGAAAAAGAGGCAAGACTGCAAGAACTTAATAATTTAGTTAATTATTATTCTAATAAAAGTAATCAAAGATTATTAGGTAAAACGGTGGAAGTTTTAATTTTAGGTGATAGTGAAAAAGATGAAAGAAAAGTCTATGGTTATACAGATACTATGAAATTAGTTAATGTTTCCGGTCCTAAAGATATTATTGGGAAAATTGTTTCGGTGAAAATAACGGATGCTAAAAGTTTTAGCTTAGATGGTGAATATATAGAAGAAAAGGTAGAGGTTTAATCTATCTTTTTTAAACTTCAAATATGTAAATTAACACTTTTAGACAATAAAGGTTACAGTTTGCCATAAAATTTATAATATAGTATAATAATATTGCCAAAGAGGTGAATATTTTGAATAAAATAAAAAAAGTATGGATGGAAAATAAAATTTTATTAGTCCTTGCTATTATCTTATTAATCTGTTTAGCAGTTTTTATTGGAGTTTCAATTACATATTTTTATGGTTCTAATGGGGATAAATACGGACCTCGTTTAGATGCCTCTAAAGAACTTCCATTAAAAGATGAATTATTTAATGATATAAAAACAGAATTAGAAAAAAATGAAAGTGTTTCTAATGTTAGTACTAATTTAAAAGGAAATATTGTTTATATTAATATTACATTTGGGGAAGGTACGGATTTAGAAGCCGCTAAAAAGGCTGTTGATGTTGTTCCAACTTTATTTAATGAAGATGAATTAGCTGTTTATGATTTACAATTTTCTATTAAAAGTGAAGGAGAAAATGGCTTTATTTTAATGGGAGCCCGGAATTCTAATGGTAGTGGTCTAATAGTGTGGAATAATAATATAGTTCAAGAAGGATAATACTTATGAAAAAGAAAAAATGGTTATTAATAATTCCTTTAGTGATTATTCTTTTAATCCTTGGAGGAACTATTATTTGGCGAACTCTTAAGAATGAAAGTAATTTGACTAGTGAAGAGAGAACGTGGATTAATAATAGTATTAATAATGTTCAAAATGTTTATGTTGTTAAAGATGAAAATATTTTTAGTAAAGGTAATCATGGAGTTTTTTATACTTTTTTAGATGATTTTTCTAAAGAATATGGTATCAATATTAATGTTGTTAATAGTGAAGTTGGCGCTTTAGGAGCGGGGGTTAGTTTAAACTATACTCATGAAGAAGTTGAAAATGCGAAAGTATTTGCCACTGATCATTATGTTATGTTAAGTAAAAATAATGAATACTTTAATCAAAATAGCGATTTAAAAGGTCTATCTATTGGCGTTTTAAATATTGATAAAGATTTTATTAGTAGTTATTTAAAAGATGAAAATGTTACTTTAAATGGTTATGATACTATTGAAGATTTAATTAAAAGTATGGATAGTAAAGAAACTTATATTATCTTACCAAGAATGAAATATTTAGATCAAATTCTTTCGCATAATTTTAATATAGTTTATCACTTAAGCGATGTTAATAACTATTATATTTTAACGGGTGTGGGAGATATCTTTAGTAGTATTTTAGATAAATATTATTTAAAATGGCAAGAAAATATTGATAAATTAATTAAAGAAGAAGAATTTAAAATATTTACTAATTCTTTAAATATTAGTGATACTGACATTGATAAATTATTAAGTGTTAACTATAATTATGCTTTTATTAATAATAGTCCTTATGAAGTAATAATGAGTGGTAATTATGGCGGGATTGTGGCCGAATATTTACAAGAGTTTAGTGAATTTTCCGGAATATTCTTTAATGTTACCAAATATAGTAATTCTAATAAATTAGTTAGGGCCATTAACCGTGATAAAGTAGATGTTTATTTTGATTTCAATCAAAACTTTACTACTAATTATGAAAGTACCTCTAATGGGATTACGAGTAGTTTAGCTATTATTTCTCATTATAATAATTTAAAAGGAATTAATTCTCTTTATAGTTTACAAGGGGAAACTGTTTATGTCGAAAGTGGGAGTAATTTAGAAAATTATTTAAAGAGCATTGGTAATATTAATATTAAAAATTACCATAATAGTGCGGAATTATTTGCTTTAAATAAAGAAAATGCGATTATTGTTATGGACACTTATATTTATAATTATTACCGGAATAATAAACTTAATAATTATGTTAGTCGTTTTGAAACCTTTATTAATGATAAATACAATTTTAAAATAAAAACTGGTAATGAAGTTTTAAAGAAACTATTAGATAAATATATTAATTACCTAGATCCAAGTACAACGATTAGTAATGGGATAAATAGTCATATGAAGACTGTTTATCATGGTAGTATTTTAAATAATATTGCCGTTTACTTTATTTTTAGTATTGTTCTAGTATTAGTTATGGGTCTTGTAATTTACCGAAATAGCAAGAAAATTAGAATTGCGAGACGGCTTAAAAAAGACGATAAAATTCGGTTTATTGATGAACTTACTTGTTTAAAAAATAGAGCTTATTTAAGCGATTTTATGAAGACATGGAGTAATAATACGATTTATCCTCAATCCATTATTGTGGTAGATTTAAATAGATTACAAGAAATAAATGATAAATATGGGGTTTTAGAAGGCGATAAACAAATTCAAGCGGCGGCGAATGCTTTAATTAAAACGCAACTTGATAATAGTGAATTGATGCGAAGTGATGGTAATGAGTTTGTAGTTTATACCGTGGGTTATTCTCAAAAACAAATTATCAATTATATTCATAAGTTAAATAAAGAGTTAAGTAAACTTCCATATAATTATGGGGCCGAATTTGGTTATAGTTTTATCTTAAATAATTTAAAAACGATTGAAGATGCTTTAACCGAAGCCACGATGGATATGAAAAATAAGAAGGCAAGTGGTAAAGATGAAAAGTAAAGTAACTCTTGCCAAAACTACAATTAAAGAATTTTTCCGTAATTTTAAAAAAGTCTTAAGAAGAAGCGATATGGTCATTTTACCAGGAAACTTAGCTTTCTTCTTAGTCTTAGCGGTTATCCCTTCTTTAGGATTAATTTCTTATGCGGCTTCAATTTTAAATTTATCAGTAGATTTTCTCTATGATTTTATTGCTAATTCTTTTTCTAAGGATATGGCTAATCTCATCTTAGGAGTTAATTTGAGTAATAATGCGGGGATGCATTTCTTTATTACCGTTATCATTGGTTTATATATCGCATCAAATGGAGCTGATTCTATTATTACCGCAAGCAACACCATATATGGAATTGAAAATAAAAGCTGGCTAAAAAGAAGACTTAAAGCTTTTGGTTTAACTTTTCTTATTGTCTTACTTTTAATATTCATGTTAATTGTTCCAGTATTCGGTAATTTAATTATTGAATTTGTTAAAGAAGTAAACCTTAATGCTAATATAACGGCAAGAGTTGTGCAAATATTTGATTTGATTAAGGGGCCGATTTCTTGGTTAATTATGTTTGTTATTATTCGAATTATTTATGCGATTGCCCCGGATCGGAAACATAAAGATAGAGTTATCAATTATGGGGCTATATTTACAACCGTGGGATGGGTAATTGTGACGATAATTTATTCTAACTATGTTACTAATTATGCGGAATATCAAGCATTATATGGTGGCCTTGCTTCCATTGTTGCTTTAATGATTTGGTTTTATATCTTATCTTATATATTCACGATTGGGATTGCTTTAAATAGTCAAAAAGATGCAGAAAATTTGTTAAAAACTGGTACGATAAAAAATAATAAGAAGTAAATAATAAAATATGTACACGGGTATTACTTAGTACATATTTTTATTTTGATATCAATCTAGTATTTTTTACTAACGATATTGAAAAGTAATACTTGAAAGGAACCTCTCTGGTTTCTTTTTTTGAAGTTTTGTGTGAAATTTTTATGAAATTAGCACTCAAGGGTTGTAATTGCTAAAATTAGTGCTATAATTATAAATGTAAAGGACATAAATAAGTTCTTTATGGGTATTATAATTATATGATTTTAGGGAAAGAGGAGATGATATTATATGATGATGATACCAAGAAGAAATAGTTATGATTTATGGGAGGAATTATTTAAAGATCCATTCTTTGGGCCAAGTGAAAATAAAGTAATGCGTACTGATATCAAAGAAAACAAACATGATTATAATATTATTATGGATTTACCTGGCTATGACAAAGAAGATATCAAAGTTGATATTGAAAATGGTTATTTAAATATTTCAGCAACAATGAATAAAAGTAATGATGAAACTGAAAAAGGTAAATTCGTAAGACGTGAAAGATATTTTGGAGAATGTTCTCGTAGTTTCTACATTGGTGAAGATGTCAAAGAAGAAGATATTAAAGCATCTTTCAAAAATGGTACTTTAACTTTAGTAGTTCCTAAGGTTGAAGAAACTAAAGAAATACCATCTAAAAAATATATTGATATTGATTAATTAAAAGCCCTTTTGGGTGCTTTTAAAATTTGTTAAAACATAAAATTAACTAGGGTGTTAGTTTTATGTTTTTTAATTTAATAAATATTATTAAAGGAATGTTATTTTTTACGGGAAGTTATGGCAACAATGTTTTTCCGCCACCATTATCTATAGAAGAAGAAGAGAAATATGTAGATTTAATGCTTAAAGGAGATAGTAATGCTAGGAATATTTTAATTGAACGCAATCTTCGTTTAGTAGCCCACATTGTCAAAAAGTTTGATAGTAAAAGTGCCGATACTGATGATTTAATAAGCATTGGAACGATTGGTTTAATTAAGGGGATTGATACTTACAAAAAAACTCCCAAAGTAAAAATAACCACGTATGCTGCAAGATGTATTCAAAACGAAATTTTAATGTTTTACCGGAGTAATAAAAAAAATCAATTTACGGTTTCTTTGAATGACTCGATTGGTTATGATAAAGAAGGTAATGAAATTAATTTAGCGGACCTTTTAGAAGATAAAAAAGAAGATATTTTAGACACTATTGAAATAAAAGATAATATTGCACTTTTAAATAAGTACTTAAATAAGTTGAGTAAAAGAGAAAAAGAAATTATTGTAAAAAGATATGGTTTAAATAATGAAAAAGATTTAACTCAAAAAGAAATTGCGAAGATGCTTGGCATATCGCGAAGTTATGTTTCCAGAATTGAAAAGCGGGCTTTAACCAAAATTTTAAGAGAGTTTATTAAGAACAAAAATAATTTGTAAAAGATTAGGGGTGCAAAACCCCTTTTTTTTCGTTATAATATTAAATAGGTGGTATATTTTGAAAAAGGTAGTTTTAGTTGATGGAAATAATTTGTTATTTCGTTCTTATTTTGCAACCGCTTATTCAGGCTCTATTTTAAGAAATAGCAAAGGCTTTCCAACGAATGCTTTGTATGGTTTTGTGGGAATGATTAATAAAATTGTAACGGAAGAAAACCCGGAATATATGGTGGTAGCTTTTGATATTGGGAAAAATTTTCGGAAGGAAAAGTATGACTTTTATAAAGAGGGAAGAAATGCTACACCGGATGATTTAAAAATGCAAATGCCCGCAGCAAGAAAAATTTTAGAGGCCATGGGTATTGCTTATCGGGAACTAGCTCCTTATGAGGCTGATGATATTATCGGTTCAATAGTAAAAATAGCGGAAGAAGATCCGGAGTATTATTCTTTAATTGTTTCTAGTGATAAAGATTTACTGCAATTAATTAGTTTTGAAACGGATATTAAGCTTTTAAAACAAACAGGATTTATTCGCTATAATGAAGATTCTTTTAAAAAAGATTATGGTATTGATCCGATTAAAATTATTGATTTAAAGTCTTTAATGGGTGATTCCTCTGATAATATTCCGGGGGTTAAAGGGATTGGCGAAAAAACGGCTTTAAAACTTTTACAAGAATATGGTTCTTTAGATGGTATTTATGAAAATATTGCTAAAATTAAGGGCAAAACCCAAGAAAAGTTAATTGCTGATAAAGATAATGCCTATATGAGTTATGAACTGGCTACTATCTATAGAGATGTCCCTTTAAATATTAACTTTGAAGAATTTAAATATAATGGCCCTAATATTATTGAACTCAAAAAAGTTTATGAAGAATTAGAATTTTATTCCATGCTTAAAAATATGCCTGAGAAGAAAGAAAAGCCAAAAGAAAATAAATATATCATTTTAGATAATCTTGATAATCTGGAACTTGATTCTGAAGTGGCTTTTTATTTAGAAGTTAGTGATTTAAACTATCATAAAGGTGAAATTGTGGCTTTAAGTATTACTGATAAAAATAATACTTATTATATTCCGGCTCATTTAGCGAAAGAAGCTTTAGCTAAATTAAAGGGGAAAAAAGTTTTAACTTATGATTTAAAAAAAGCTTTAGTTATTACCAAAGAAGATATTCCATGTGATTTTGATTTAATGGTGGCTTCTTACTTAGTTGACTATCCCGCTAGTGAAGATATTTCTAAATTAATGATTAGTCTAAATGAAAATATTATCTCTTATGAAACTTTAAATAAAACTGATTTTGAAACTATCAAAGATGTTATAACTTTAAAAAGTAAATTTATTTTTGAATATAGTCCTAAAATAAAAGAAATGGTTAGGGAAGATGGCCAAGAAGAAATTTTAAATGATATTGAAATGCCTTTAATTAGAGTCTTAGCTGAAATGGAAGAAAATGGCTTTAAATTTGAAGAAAGTGCTTTAGAAGAAATGCGAAAAGAAGTTGCGCATAATATTGAAAGGGTAAGTAATGATATCTACGATTTAAGTGGCGAAAAATTTAACATTTCTAGTCCTAAACAATTAGGAGAAGTTTTATTTGAAAAACTTCAAATAGGCAAAAGCAAAAAAATGAATCGAGGTTATAAAACCGATATTAAAACTTTGCAAAAATTTGTTGATGTTCACCCAATAGTTAATAAAGTTTTTGAATATCGGAACCTAACCAAATTATTAAGTACTTATATCGAAGGACTTCCAGAATATGTTTTGCCTGATGGGAAAATTCATACCATATTTAATCAAACTTTAACAAGAACAGGTAGGCTTTCCTCAATGGAACCTAATTTACAAAATATTCCGGCGAGAGAAGAGTATGGTAAAAAAGTAAGAATGGCTTTTGTTCCTACAAATGATTTAATTCTAAGTGCTGATTATTCCCAAATTGAACTCCGAATTTTAGCTCATATTTCGGAATGTCAAGAATTAATCGATGCCTTTAATAATGATGAAGATATCCATACCAAAGTGGCGGCGGATATTCATGGTATTCCTGAAAGTGAAGTTACCAAACATATGCGGAGTATGGCTAAAGCCGTTATCTTTGGAATTGTTTATGGTATAAGTGGTTTTGGTCTAGGAGAAAATTTAAATATTTCGCGGACAGAAGCTAATAAATTTATTGAAAAATATTATGAACTTTATCCGGGAGTCAAAAATTATATGACTAATATTGTTGCCTATGCTCATGAACATGGTTATGTTAAAACGATGTTTGGAAGAATGCGAAAAATAAATGAATTAAAAGATACTAATTTTCGAACTAGAGCCATGGGTGAAAGAATGGCTATGAATACCCCGATTCAAGGTTCAAGTGCGGATATTATGAAAATGGCCATGATCAAAGTTGCTAATAAAATAAAAGAAAACAATTTAAAAAGTAAATTAATTTTGCAAGTTCATGATGAAATAATAATTGATGCCATTGCAGATGAAGTGCCAAAATTAAAAGAAATATTATATGAATCAATGGAGAAAGTTGTTAAATTAAGTGTTCCATTAAAAATAGATATTAATACCGGTATTAATTGGTATGATGCTAAATAGATTAGAAATTCTAATCTATTTTTTTAAAATATAGTAAATATTAAAACAATAAAAAAGGGCTAACCGCAGCACCGGATATAAAATATATCCTACATGCGCCACGACCAGCCCTTTTCTAATTTTATTTTATTATTTAAATATCTCCTTGTCAACAAAAATATGCGGACATTATGGCAAAAATTTAAGAAATGACCAGAAATTACCAAATTTATTACCAAATATATAAGAATTGGCAAAAAAGTTGCTATTTTTATAAAAAACTTTCTTTAAAAAAAAGGAAATCAGCCTAAAAGCTACTAAATATATAAGTGAAAGGGTAAAAAACTAAAAGTTTTTTAGGTATTATTATGGTTAAAATTAAAGAAAGAAATTATGAAGATATAACAAACATTTA
>CANQLN010000029.1 GCA_947624695.1 uncultured Bacilli bacterium | reverse complement strand
TAAGGCAACAATACCTCTGCTACCTACAATGTTGTCTGATGAAGGAACGCCTTGAAACTTAATATAAGCACCTGGTCTAATTTTATTTTGACTTGTGAAAATTCCTCCAGCCATAATATTTTTCCCTCCTTCTTTAATCATTATTATTATATGTTTACTTTATGTTTTCAGTTAGGTAATTATCCTTAACTTTATCTATATCTAAGTACATTACTGTTCTTATTGGAATAACCATCTCAAAGAATAAAACATCTTCTTGTACGGTTACTGATATAGAGTTAATTCTATTTGCTTTACTATATACTTTTTCTTCATTGAAGTTTACTATATATAAGTAATCAAATATCTTCTTTAAATCATCAATCTTATTATTTATATCTTCCTTTTCCTTATCCTTTACATCCGTGAAATATTTGATAACGAATCTATAATCATCATCCCTTAGTTTATATTGATGACCTGTATAACCTTTTCGGCTTGTATTATCTACTCGACTTACGTGAAATGCAGGTCTCTTAAAACCTTGTTCTAACTCCTCGGTATAATAGGTATAATCTTCGCCAAAGAATTGGCTTAATTGATATACAATAGAACCAACTAATATATTTTCAGTTACTTCTATATTCATAGTCCTGACCTCCTTACAAAATCATTAAACATAGAATTCCATACACTTACCATATTGGCTTTGACTTCATCAGTAGCAATGGTTAACATCCAATGTCCTTCTACCCAAGAAACTCTACCTCTGGTAAAGTGCCCTCTTTCTACGTATGAGGCATAACTCTCATCCATTCCATCTGACCTAGCATCATTATATATGGTGATTTCTAAATTACTACCTTTCTGCTCTACTTTAGTTACTTTATAGCTTCTTCTTAATCTACCTGTATCAACTGGTGTATTAGGAATTGCTCTTTGCATAACCATTCCTGCTAAAGTATTAAGATATCTAATTTCAAAATCTCTAAATAATGCTGGAGCCATCTGTAATCTTTTTTGATAGTCTTGAAGACCTTTTATATCAATTTCTAGTTTCATTAGCTATCCTTATCTAACTGAAGTGTTATTTCTTGATGATAATCATATCTATTTGGTTCTCCACAAATACCTTCAATAACTTGGGTTACTCCAGTTTTGTCATCAAGTCTTTCTCCTCTAATCAAATCACCACTTTTAATGTCGTAATCTAAATCAGTGAATACTTTAACTTCTTTCAAAACTGGTACATATACATCATTACCATCAGTTGGTTGGTCTATATTAGTAAAACTAAACTTACAAGGTTTATCCTCGTAAATAACTTCCCTTTCTGCTGATATTGTTGCCCCATACTTATCTTTCTTAGGTTCCCCCATCCTCGATAGTGTAAATGTATCTCTATACATTACTGCATTCAATACTTTACTATAGTTTCTTAACTTAATCGCCACAGAAACCATCTCCGCAACCACAAGGCAGTTTTCTAAATGCTTGTAATTGTTTTGCGAATGAGTTTATGATAGCATCATCATCGGCATTGGATTTATATCCAGTATCGATATCATTATCTACCATACCACCTAAAGTAATTGTGGTATCGCCTGCCTTTACTGATGTAACGGCTCCGGCAATATCATCTTCATCTATTTCAGTTTGGAATAAGGTTGGAATCAAATTCTTTAACATTTCTATAGCAATATCCGCCCATATGTAAAAACATCCTTCCGGAATATCTTTACGATGGCAATATGCCATTATTTTAGTTTTAGCTTGTGCTAATATAAACTTCTTATCATCGGGAGTAATACTTTTGAATTTATCCTCATCCCCTAGAAGTTTCTTTAGCTTATAGTCTAAAATCTCTTCTATTTTCATATATTAGCACCTCCTTAATAAAACTACTTACCTAAGATTTTATCTAAGAAAGAACTTTTACCATCTGGAGTAGTTACTTCTTGGTTACCTTCTCCTTCTGATTCCCCTTCTTTAGATTCATCATCTTCAGATGCATCAGGTTCATTACCTTCTTCATCTTCGTCTGATTCGTCATCCTTAGGTTCATCTGCTTCTTTGCCTTTATTGGCTTCAGCTTCTTTTAACATTTCTATTAAATCAGCTTTTTTATTAGATGGGAATTTTTCTACCCCATATTCTTCTCTAAGAATTTTTCTAATTTCATTAGCTGATAATTCTTCATATGAATTTTCTTTTACAGGTTCTTGTCCGATAGGAACTTCTTGTCCTGCTTCATAATTTACTCCATTGTGTTTTACTGGAAATGGAAAAATCATATTTATACTCTCCTCTCTTTAATAAATAAAGGAAGGTCTATTGCAACCTTCCTACGCGCTTGCAACTTCCATAGTTGCTACTTCATTCATTCTTTCAAATGAAGGTAATACAATTTCAGATACAATAGTTTCTTTATTAACTGGATGTGGAATATTTATAGTAGTTACAGCTACACCTGTTTCTACGATAGATACTTCTCCATTAAAGTTAGCTGACATTAAATCTGCTTCCTCTGGAGTTGTACCATAATAAGTATTACCAACAGTGCTAGCAGGTAATAAAGTTATATAATTATCAGGATAGAATTTTTGTGTTTTACCGTCTTCTGTTTTGAATTGTTTATCATAGATAGCAACACTTAATCCAAGTTCGCTAAGTAATAATGATTTCAATTCAGCATCTCTAACAAGGTTTAATCCGTTTGCTAATGGATTTAATGCAATTCTTATAGATTTATTAGTAAGTAAATAATTCCAAGTTTTTTGAGTCATAATTGCTCTTGTTGGTTTAGTACCAGTAAGTTCAACTATTTTATTTTGCATTTCTCTGATATCTTCTAATGGTGTAGCGTTTTCTACATCACTCCACATAGAAGTACCACTTAATTTCTTGTAATTATTTTTCTTCCATTCACCATCTACATCATAGTTATATACATAGTCAACATTGTTTGCTACTATGTTAATACCACCTGTAGTTAATAATTGCATTCTCATTCTTTCACTTTGGATTAAAGCACCTTCAATTAGTTGTGCTCTATCATCAAAGATTTCTGATATGATAGCACTATATAAGTTTTCGCTATCATTTTCTCTAAATCTTAATAATTCTTGACGGTCTCTTTCTTTAATTGTCATTGCTTCACGGAAGAATGGCATTTCAGTTTCAACTTTTTTAACTCCAATTCTATCTCTTACTGTAGCTTTTGTATCGAAATGTGATGGTTTTAAAGCAACAGGTAATCCTTTGTAACCTTTAATCCAAGCAAGGTCTAATCCCATTTTCTTTTTAGAAGGGAATAATCCTTCTCCTAGATAAGGAACACGATTACTTACTGTTTCTTGCCAATATGTTGTTAATGCCTTTGCACTAACCATATCCATAACACTATTCATAATCTTTTCCTCCTTCTATAATTTCTTAATCTTTTGGACTTAATGTTACTCCTGATATATCAATTGTTCTTGTATCATTAACTTTTCCCGTTACTGTAACAGTTATAGGTTTCTTACCGCCTTCAGTTAATTTTATAAGATATTGATAATCGGTAGTAGATAAGGTAATCTCCTTCCCGCCTTCGAATTTACATTTAACTGTATTACCTTCATCTTTGGCTTGTGGTAATTCTATTACTAAATAATTACCTTCTCCTCCGGCTTCAGTAAATTCAGTTATATAATTAGAAGTACCAGTTAAGTTATCACCTTCTAAATTCATTCCAGTTTGGATATCCTTTACTGTTTTATCAGTTCCTATTACGGATGCTCCATCTTCTGGAAGAGTTATTTCTACCCCGCTCTTAACGGGTGGCTTAGGGTGTAGCAGTAGTAGTTACATAATCTAAATCTTTATCAGACATAAAGATTATTCCTCTTAATGCTAACTCTGCGGCTTCTTCAATAGTAACTGAAGTATACTCTTCAATTTTCTTTTTGTCTAATGTACCACGATATACACCAGCACCTGGTGCTTTACCATTAGTTACATCAACATCTTTAAGTAAAACATATCTAGCAGTATCATCATTAACTACTTTTCCTTCTTTACTTAAGATTGAACCAGCCTTAACAATCTTTTTACCAGTTTTTTCATCAGCTGATACTTCTGTATCATCAACCATTATAGGTCTTGCTGAATATGGGTCAAGATTGAATAAGATATCAATTCCTGGTTTTCCGTATTCATTTTGAACTACTTTCATCTTATTTTCCCTCCTTCATTTATTTTAATCAAAATAAGAACTTTCTTTAGAACTCTTTAATGCCTCGTTAGTTTTTGCGGCTAAGTTCTTAGCAAATTGTTCTCCCTTAGATAGATTACTAGGTTTACTTCCTTCTCCATCTTTTGGAGTGGCACCTTTTACATATGGCTCATTATTTTGATTGTTACCATTATTATCACCATTGTTATTTGTATCTTCTATAAACAAATAACTATCGCTTTTCTTCAAAGCACTTAATTGTTCTTTCAATCCTGATTTTACTTTACCATTGTCATCCATTATAATTTCATCTAATTTTAATTGTGACATAGTAATATCAGCATTATGAACTTTTCCCATTAACTCAAGTTTGATTGCATTACTTTTACGTTCTGCATCTAACTCCGCTTTTGCCTTTTCTGCGGCTTCCTTATTAGATTTCTCTAATTCCTTAATTTTATTCTTAAGTTCTTCGCTGGAAGTCTCATCATTCTTTAGGCTTTCGATTTGACTATCTCTTTCTGTGATAGTATCTTTGGCTTGTTTTAATTCTTTGTTAACCTCATTGAATCTTGCTTTGGTTACATATTCGCCATCAACTACATCTCCGAAGTTATCAATAACCTTTTGAGCCATTTCATCAGTTAATCCTAATTTAACTAACTTATCTTTCATAAACAATTCTCCTCCTCTATTATTCCGCTTTTTTCCGAGGTAAGCGAGCCTCGAATAAAGTTGGAATCATTTATTCATTATTATTATATGTTACAGTTTATTCATCTATATATTCTGATAGGTAATAATATACTGTATCATTTTTAACTTTTATATCAACTATCTTAAACTTAGTATTGCGCTTAAATATTACCTCTTTATTTATTTTATAGTTAGATATTTTCTTACTAATATCTCTACCAGTTTTACTAACTATTACTAATCTATACTTAGCATTATCATAGTACTTATTTTTCTTTGTACTAAATAGATATTTCTTAGGTTGCCATATATCACCAATACCTAATCCATCTAAAGGATTGTTATTTCCTGGTTTAATATCTGTTGTTACTTCTCCATTATAATATTGTAACTTATCTAATGCTGAATCTATTTCCTCTATCTTCTTAACTATTTCCTCTCCCAATTCTTCCCCATTGGATAGTTTACTATTTATATTATTGATAGTTGGTCCTTTCATAGTTAGTAATGTTTCCCTATCTTTATCAGGCAATTCTGATTCATAGTTAGGATTAGTATATTTGATATCAGGTTCTATTGGTTTAGGTGCTGATAAGGATGCAGTAGCAACTAATAATGTTGTTAAATCATTTCTAGTACTTCTTATTGCTTCCGCTTTTTTCTTATCTCCTAATTCTTCTTCTAAGAATTGGTCATAGGTTCTATATCTACCTTTAGTAGATTTACCATTACCGTTAGGTCTATACATTCTTGTTTCTGGCTCATTGCCTTCATAGTATGGACTTAATACTGTTCTGCAATATGGATGGTAAGGTGGAGCATTCAATCCGATTTCCACCTTATCAATATCTACTATTAAACCATCTATACTCATACATATATCAGAAGTTCTATCATCTAAGGTAGCAATGTTAATTACTTGGGTTACTCCCATCTCTTTATATTGTGCTAAAGAGCCTTGAGTACTCATTCTTGATGCTTCTGTTCTAATTAACCTCATTGCATTTTTATAACTAGTATCCATCCTCTTTGCTAATGCTTTTGACATCTTTTCATAACTATCTCCAGTACCAAATCCTTTTACTAAGATATCATCTAATGCCTTAACAAGTTGGTCTTTGTTCTTCCATATATTTTCTGAAAAACCTCCGCCACTGGACCAGTTCTCTCTTAACAATGCTTCTATCTTATCTTTATCTATTAAAGTAAAGGTTTCTAATTGCCCTAGTAAATCTGCTTCATATTGGGCTTTATAATTAGAACTTGTATAAATCTTTTCCAAGAATTTACCTTGAGTATTTTCGTTATCTATTTCATATACTGTTTTTCTTAGGTTAGTTCTTAACTCATCTAACACGGTATGTTTTCTCATTAGAGATTGATTCAATAAATAGTTATACCACTTAGGGTCTCCACTTTTTGCTTTAGAGATATAATCTGCTAAATCATTCTTATACTCTTTTTCTATCTTTTTAGGTAAAATAGAATAAGCCTCATCCATAGTCAGCTTATTCTCTTTAGCATATCTAGCATAGACTTGAGCCACTTTATCATCTATATCTTTTGAAGCCTTATCATATATTGATTTTAATCTTCTAAGATAATCTTCTTCATTAAGTATAGTATTTAACTCATTATTTAATGCCCTACTTTGCCAATAGTTATGATTCTTCTTTATCAGTTCCTTTATTTTATCTGAATTCATAAATTAAACCTCCTAACTATTTACATTACTCTTTGAGCTACCCTCTTTTTTAACATCCTTATTAGTATTGCTGTTACTGCTTGATTTGCTATTAGAAGAACTACTTGTTACTTTAGGAAGTTTTGATGGAGAGTTAAAGTTAGAGTTTAAAGGTTGGTTGCCATACATCTCAATTTCTTTTTGCATCTCCTCTTCTTCCGCTAATCTTTGTTCTTCTATAGCATCCTCTACTTCACTTACATCTTCTACGAATGGATGTTTTGGTAATAAGATACTATCTGGTATCATATCCCTACTACTATTTATCATTGATATCATTTCTTGTTCATTCATTATATTTGTTCTATTAAACTTGAATGTTACTTCTTCTTCGCTAAAATCTTGATGTTGTTTAAGATTGATATCAAAATCTATAAACCATAGTAACCATTCAAAGAAGACTTCTACTTCATCTTCTAATTCGTGAAGGTCTAAATCTAAATCTGAATATAAGAACTTTAATCCTACCCCACTCTTATCGCCGGTGTTATCGTTTTGCATATCGACTCCACCGCCATCTTCGTAGGCATCTTTTCTTAATCTATCCAATACCGCATTGAATGCTTCTATATCTATAGGAGTTTCTAATGTACCTAAATCTCCATCGCTATCTATTAGTACTGCCCTATATTCCATTATCTTTTCTGTTAAATCCTCTAAGTCAGTACCACCATAACCTTTAAACCACTTAATGGCTTCTGGTATATCAGCTAATATATCATTCAAAGTACTAAATATCTTTTCATATTGGTCTTGATATGATTTTATATATTTAACTAAACTAGTTTCTTCTTCATTATACTTTAATGGTATCCAAGGTAATTTATCCCAAACCATTTCTTGTGGTTCAAATACTATTCTTCCTTCTTCATCTAATTTATATGTGGTTTCTACTATTTCACCTTTATCATTTACTATATCAGTAGTTTGTGGTACCATTAGTTGGAAATTACCTTCTTCTTTAGGTCTTTCTGAATCTCTTTCAAATCCCTTATCGCCTTTTACATAATGGATAACTCCAGTTTTACTATAATAATCAGCGTAAGTAGTAGTTTCTTTTTCATCCCCATTATATACTTCTATTTCATAATAATGAATAAGTTGGGCTAATTTAGTATGTTCTCTATCTTCCCAGAATGGTTTTACTTGATTTCCTGGTACTCTTCTAAAACATAGCTCCCCATTTTCATCATAGTAAGCATTTAACCAGTTAATACCTTCTTTGATTGCTTCTTTACATAGGTTATATATTTTTCTATTCATATATTTAGTAAAGTAAGTATCTTCTAATATTTCCTTATAATTCTCATTCTCAGTTTCAATACTAAATGGTTTACCTAATAATGTATTGACCTTTTGCCTAGTTAACTTACGCATCATATTTTTATGTAATTTAGCATTAGATAACTTATTATTTGGTTTACCTTGTGTACCGCAATGGTCATATCTTGTTTTATTATCTATATCAGAATCATTATTATAGTATTTGATACCAGTTAACATTAACTTTCTATCTTCGCTATTATTAAATTCTTCATAGCATTTTTGAACTAGTTTATCTATTTCTATATTACTTGCCGATACATTATAAGTTTCAATAGTATCATTGTTCTTTTCTTTATTTAAGTCATTATCATATACTATTTGACCTCCACCTAGATTATTATTAACAATCATAGACCTTTCTTTATTCTTAGGCATCCGTTATCTCCTCCTTCTATTATTTATTATATCATTTCTTATAAAATAAACTATAAAAAAGTCTATCCATATTAAGTAAAGAATTATGGCAATCAAATTTAACAAGATTACCTCTCCAAGAACCATATTGTTCCTCTATTTCTCTTAAAGTCATTTTATTATTATCTAATAATTTTTTGAAACTTTTTAATTTTCTTCTTTCTCTAACAAAATTCTTTTTAACAGGTATTCTCATAATTCTTCCACTTTCGGTTATTCTATATTTTATTTTTAGAAAAGTAAATCCTTTGTCGATTCTATATATTTGTGTTTTCTTTGTATTTATAAATATACCTAACTTATCACATATCTTTTGTATTTCGATGTATAATCTTTGTAGCTCTTCCTTGTTATTACTAATAATATATGTATCGTCCATATACCTTCCATAATATTTTATACCACATACTATCTTAATAAAATTATCTATTTCTGTTGGATAGTATATACCGGAGATTTGAGATATTTGACTGCCTATCCCTAAAGATTTATTCAATATCTTAAATCTATCCTCTTTTGGCATTCTGGAATAAATTAAAGAATCATATAAATCATTCATTTCTAAATTATTAGATTCATAAACTTTAAATGAAAAACTATTCACTAAATGCTCAATCAAATCAATAATAAATTGCTCATCTATTATTCTTTTATACATATCCATTAAAGGTTTATGCATTATGTTATCATAGAACTTACTAAAATCTATCATAAGAACATAACCTTTATTACTATAATTTCTATAATAACTCGTTAGATGTTTTACTATTCTATTTCTAGCAAAATCAATTCCCTTTCCCTTTAAACTTGCACCATTATCATATATCAAATAAGGATTTACTACTGGAACTAATAAATCACATAAAGCCCTTTGTATAACTCTATCGTAAAAGGTGATTGAACGTATATATCTATCTTTTCCTCTTTCTTTAAGATAAAAACAATAAAAATCCTGTTGCCTATATGAACCTTCTTGTAATTCTTTTTGCGCCCTTCTTATATTCTTTAAAAGATTATATTCATAATGCTGTATACTATATTTCCAAGAACATCCTTTTCTCGCCTCCATATAACTGTTTATAAGATAGTTACTATTAACTAAATAATTTTTCATATTCCGCTCCTAACTTAATTGACTTATCAAAAAGTGTCAGAATATCTATTCGCCTTTCGGACTGGATAACCTCTCCTTTTAATCCCATAAATCGACCCGTAGTCTACTTTCTATCTTATGGGTTAAAATCACGGACGAACACCGTTGGTGTTGGATGCGTTGTTGTTGTTGGCATTACCGTTACTGTTCACATTAGCAAAATTCGAACCAGAAACCGAAGAGTTATAGAAGTTACCCAAATTCTTAGCAACCTTATTATCTGATTTTCTCCAACCCTTTAATAAAGTTATTTCTAATTCAATAATATCCACATAAACCATATATTTTTCAGCATTAGGATGACATACATATATAATATATTGCATTTCTTGTAATAAATCCTCGCATATAGATATTGCTCTATTTTGATAATTTCTTCTTTCAAAGTATTCCTCTTTATTTGTTATATATATTGTATTAGCACAAGTTATATTATGAATCAAATCTCTTAATAAATCCATAAAGTACATTCTCTCTTTATCGATGAACCAAGATGGAAAACAATCTATAAAACTATTTTTCATATTATAAGAAGTTAATATATTTTCTAATTGATTTATATCTTCATCACTAAAATGGTATATTTCTTTCGCATATTCCAAGTTTCTTCTTCTATCCTTTAATCCAAAATCTTTAAGCAAAAATTCGGTCATCATCATTCTTAGTTTTAAAGCATTATGATAGAATTCCAAATTAGAAATATTTCTTTTTCTTTTTAATACGCTCATCAATCATTTCCCCTTTTATTTATATTATCACTCCCCGACCGTAAAGGCCGAGGAGATTCTTAACCCCCAATGAAAAAGCACGGACGAACACCGCCGGTGTTGGATGCGTCGTTGGAGTGGGCAATACCGTAACTGT
>CANQLN010000028.1 GCA_947624695.1 uncultured Bacilli bacterium | reverse complement strand
TGGTCAAATATGACTGCTTCTGAATATAAAAAATTAAAAGGTCTTCGAAAAGAATCGTTGAGAGATAATATGACTGACATTGAAGTTGCTTTAACAAATATTGGTGAAATAGCAGCAAGGGATATTGCAAGAGAAGAACATCCAAAAGGCTTAAAAGAAAACTTAAATGTAGCAAAACGTGGTGGAGGAGTTGCCAAAGGAGCAAAGGACTTATATGAAAAAGAAACTAAAAAATCAGCTATATCTAAAAGCAACAGTTTAAATTATAAATATATAGATGAAACAAAGAAAATAAAAGAAAAAGTGAGTGATTAAAATGAGTAATAATAGTGGAGAACAGGGGTTGCATAAAAGCGTAATCAACTGGTATCCTGGCCATATGGCTAAAACTAAAAGAAAAATAGAAGATGAATTAAAAAATATTGATATTGTTTATGAACTAGTAGATGCTAGAATACCCAAATCTAGTAAAATAAAGGATATTGACAAATTAATTAAAAATAAAAAAAGAATTTTAATTATGACTAAAAAAGATTTATGTGATATAAATGTTACGAAGAAATGGGCCGAATATTATGAGAAAAATGGTTATGTTGTTTTAATTGTCGATTTAAAAAATAATGATGATTATAAAAAAATAATTTCGGAAACTCATAAAATGACAGAAGAAATTCAAATGGCGAGAAAGAATAAAGGCTTAAAAGAAAAAGAAATAAGAGCATTAGTAATGGGAATTCCTAATACAGGTAAAAGTACGCTTATTAATAAAATTACGGGTAAAAAAGCGGTTAATGCGGAAAATAGACCTGGAGTTACAAAAGAAATGCAATATTTAAAAACGAATGAAGGAATAATTTTGTTGGATACCCCGGGAATATTATGGCCGAAATTAGATGATGAAATTGGAGCTTTAAATATTGCGGCGACGGGAGGAATTAAAAAAGAAATTTTAAATTTAGATGAGATATGTGTTCATATCTTAAATACTTTATTTAAATACTATCCCGATAAGTTAAAAGAGTACTATGATATAGATAATAATGATGTTATGGAAATGTATGAAGTAATTGCCAAAAAAATAGGCGCTATTAAAAATAATGAAATAGTCTTTGAAAAAATTAGTGAAAAGGTATATAATGATTTAGTGGGCGAAAAAATTAAAGGAGTAACATTAGATAGATGGCAGTAGACTTATTAGCATATGAGAAAAAATTAAATAAAGAAGGATATACTTTAATTGCAGGAGTAGATGAAGCCGGGCGAGGCCCTTTAGTGGGGCCCGTGGTAGCGGGTGCGGTTATTTTACCCCCAAATTATAAATTAGAAGGACTTAATGATTCTAAACAATTAAGCGAGAAAAAAAGAGACCTTTTTTATGACATTATTCAAAGAGATGCAATAAGTGTAGGAGTAGGAATTATCTCAGCGAAAGAAATCGATGAGATAAATATCTTAGAAGCTTCTAGAAAAGCGATGAATATCGCTTTAGACAATTTAAAATGTAAGCCAGAATATATTTTAACAGATGCCATGAAATTAGAAAGAGATGTCCCGGTTATGCCTATTATTCATGGTGATGCTTTAAGTCTTAATATTGCTGCCGCTTCAGTTATTGCCAAAGTTACGAGAGATAGATTAATGGTGGAATATAGTAAGAAACATCCGGAATATGAAATTGACAAACATAAGGGTTATCCTACAAAAAGACATCTTGAATTAATTCAAAAATATGGTATATTAGAAGAGTACCGTAAAACATATAAACCGGTCAAAGAAGTATTAGAAAAGGGTAGGAAAGATGAAGTCAGAAGTAAATGAACCAAAAAATAAAAAATTAAATATTTTTAGAGATACATATGGAAAAAATTTAGCTATAATGATTATAGTTTTATTTTCGATTGAAATTATTTTCCGCATAATGAATAATTTTGCTATCTTTGATTATGCTACTTTAAGAATATTTTTTAGTACCATTATCTTTTCTTTAATTGTTACTTTTATTAGTAGTTTAACTAAAAGAAGATGGCTCAAAAATACAATTAATTTATTATTTATTTTTGTTTATTCTTTATATACATGGTTACAACAAGGATTTATTAATTATTTAGGAGTTTATATCTCCTTTCATACCTCTAGTCAATTTGGGGCAGTTAAAGATTATATCTTTGATTATTTAAACTCTTTTAAATGGACTTATTATTTAATTTTTATTCCTTTTATCATAGCAATTATTATTTATATAATTTTAGGTGTTAAAGGAGAATATCAAAAATTAAAATTTAGTAAAAAGACTTGGTTTTTATTGCCTAGTTTAGTTGTTACAGCAGCATTATATTATGCATCGATTGTTCTTCCTTTTATGCAAAATGAATTTCAAATTAAAAGTAATCAAAAATTATTTAAAAACCCAGATGTTCCAACAGTAGCGGTTAATCAATTTGGTACCACGGTCTTTGGTATTTTAGATTTAAAAAGTTATCTTTTCCAAGTAGAGGAAGAAGAGACGACTTTTAATCCAACTTTACCCAATAATCATAATGTCGATGCTAGTAGAAAAGTATCGGAAACATTAAGTAAAATTGCAGAAGAAGATCAAAATAGCAAATATAGTTCTCTTAATAAATATTTTGCTAGTCAAAAAGTAACAGATTATAATGAATATACGGGAGCTTTTGAAGGTAAAAATGTAATTGTTATTTTAATGGAATCTGTTAATGAAGCAATTATTAATGAAGAATATTTCCCTAATTTTACAAAACTTTATAATGAAGGATGGCATTGGGAAAATAACTATTCCCCACGAAATAGTTGCGCCACTGGTAATAATGAATTTAGTGCGATGACCGGATTATTTTCTATTTATAATACTTGTACATCAAATGTTTATAAAGACAATACTTATTTTGAAGCAATCTTTAATTTATTTAATAATAAAGGTTATAATACCAGTAGTATGCATGACTTTGTCGAATGGTATTATAAGAGAAAAACCATTCATCCTAATATGGGTAGTATGCATTTCTATGGCGCTGATGCTTTAGGTATTAAAACCGCTAGTTATTATGGGGAATGGCCAAGTGATATTGAATTTGTTGATAAAGCGATGGATATTGTTTTAAATGATGATAGTGGTAAACCATTTATGACTTGGCTTACAACAGTTTCTTCCCATCAACCTTATACGAATAATTCAACTTATGGCGAACTTTATAAAGAAAAATATCAAGCCTTAGGTTATTCAGCTACTGTAAGTCGTTATTTATCCAAACTTCAAGTAGTAGATGAAGCTATTGGGGAACTCGAAAAAAGATTAAAAGATGCTGGTAAGTGGGATGATACAGTTTTAGTTTTACTTGCTGATCATTATCCATATGCTTTAAGTAAAAGTCAAGTTGGCGAAATGCTTGATTACGATTTAAATGATTATGAAATCGAAAGAACCCCATATTTAATTTATAACTCTAGTATGACCCCAAAGACTTTCACGGAATATAATTTCTATTTAAATTTAGTGCCTACTTTAGCTAACTTAATGAATTTAGATTATGATCCAAGATTATATATGGGTACAGATGCTTTATCTAGTGATTATGAATCAATGGTTATCTTTGCCGATGGTTCTTGGAAAAATGAAAAAGTATTCTATAATGCTTCTACGAGTAAAATAACATATTATGAAGAGAATGCTTATACTCCAGAAGAAATTCAAGCTATTAATGAAATGGTCGATTTAAAAATTACAATGAGTAGTAAAGCTATTAAAAATAATTACTTTAATTATTTAAATGAAAAAATGGCGGAATATGAACAACCAGTAGATGAAACTATTGATAGTGAAACCGAACCAAATGAAACAGAACCAGTAGAAGGGGAAGAATAATTCCTCTTTTTTCTTGACTTATTTTAGCCGAATTTTTTGATTTTGGTTGACATTAAAATAATTTCAGTGTATAAAATATAAATGAATGGATGTGAAATGCACATGAAAAATGTTGTGATTGTAGAATCTCCAGCCAAAAGTAAAACGATTGAAAAATATTTAGCTGGTGAATATAAAGTTGTTTCTTCCAAAGGCCATATTAGAGATTTAGCGACCTCCGGGAAATATGGCTTGGGAGTGGATTTAGATAATGATTTTAAACCTAATTATGTAGTTATTAAAGGAAAAACGAAAGATGTTAAGGCTTTAAAAAAATTAGTTAGTGAAGCTGATCATATATATCTTGCGACCGACCCTGACCGTGAGGGAGAAATTATCTCTTGGCATTTAAAAGAAGAGTTAGGTATTCCGGAAGAAAAATATGACCGCGTAACTTTTAGAGAAATTACGAAAGATGTGGTTTTAAAGTCAATTAAGGAACATGCCAAAATTGATATGAACTTAGTTAAAGGGGCTGAGACTAGAAGAATATTAGACCGAATTATTGGATTCCGTTTAAGTAAGTTAATGCAATATAAAACAGGGGGTAAAAGTGCTGGTCGAGTTCAGTCAGTGGCTCTTAAATTAATTGTTGACAGAGAAAGAGAAATCTTAGCTTTTGTTCCAAAAGAATATTGGATTATTGAAGCTGATTTTAAAGATTATACTGCCGAACTATTTAAATACAAAGATCAAGATATTGAAATAAATACCGAATTAGAAGCTGATGAAATTTTAAGTAAATTATCTAATTCTTTTAATATTCAAAATATTGAAGAAAAAGATAAAAAGAAAGCCGCAAGAGAAGTATTTAAAACTTCTACACTGCAACAAATGGCGGCGAGTAAACTTAATTTTGCCGCTTCAAAAACGATGAGTCTAGCCCAAAAATTATATGAAGGTGTTGATTTGTCTAATGAAACAGTCGGTCTTATTACTTATATGCGTACCGATAGTGTTCGTCTTTCTGATGAATTTATTGGGAGTACCAAAAGTTATATTGAAAAAACTTATGGTAAAGAATATGTGGGTTATGCTAAAGTTGGCAAAAAAAATGCTAATATGCAAGATGCCCATGAAGGTATTAGACCAACTAGTATTCTAAGAACGCCGGAAAGTGTAAGAGCTTTCTTAAATAATGATGAATATAAATTATATAAATTAATCTACATAAGAAGCTTAGCCTCTTTAATGGCTGATGCGAAAGTAAAAGCGACCACCGTCACTTTTGAAAATAATGATTATTTATTTAAAACAACGGGTAGTGTTTTAACTTTTGATGGTTACTTAAAAGTCTATAAAGAATATGAAGAAGCCGAAGATAAAATTTTACCAAACTTTAAAGAATATAAAAGTAAGGTTGTGGTAGCGGATGCTATCAATAAATATCAACATTTTACCAAACCCGCTAGTCGTTATACCGAAAGTAGTTTGATTAAAGAATTAGAAAGTTTAGGTATTGGCCGTCCTTCAACTTATGCCACCATTATTAGTACGATTAAAGATCATGATTATGTCAAAGTCGAAGATAAAAAATTTGTGCCAACCGAAATGGGAATGGAAACAACTGATAAATTACAAGAATACTTTAGTGATATTATTAATGTTAAGTATACGGCTAATATGGAAAAAGATTTAGATGATATTGCGGAAGCTAAAAAAGATAATATTAAAGTTTTACATGAATTTTATGATAAATTTGCCCCCATTATGGATGATGCTTTAAAGAATATGGAAAAGAAAGCCCCAACCCAAACAGGAGAAATTTGTCCGGAATGTGGGGGAGACTTAGTTATCAGAAAAGGTAAGTATGGGGAATTTGTTGCTTGTTCTAATTATCCTAAATGTAAATATATTAAAAAGAATAAGAAAGAAGAAGAATCAACTGAAAAAATTGCTGAATGTCCAAAATGTCATAAAGATATTGTGGCGAGAAGAACTAAGAAAGGCAAAATATTTTATGGTTGTTCGGGTTACCCTAAATGTGATTATGCGACTTGGTATAAACCAACCGGAGAAGTATGTAAAAAGTGTGGTAATCTCTTAGTCGAAAAAAATGGTAATGTCATTTGTGAAGAATGTGATAAATAATCTGCTAAAAGGCGGATTTTTCTTGTTTTAAAATTTATCTTGGCATATAATATAAAAACGGAAAAGGATGTGGGAAAGATGAAATCACATGTTTTAGGATTACTTATTAATAAATGTCAAAAGATTAATTTAAAAGGATATGATTATCATATTTTATTTAAACTTGATGAAAGTATTTTAGAATATTTAGCTAATGAAACACATTTAATGAATTTTAATTCTCTTTTAAAAATAGCTTTAGATTTTTATCAATACCATTGTAACTTTACGAGTAACGAAATTATAGCAATTATGGAAAAATGTCAAAGTTTATTTGATACTTCCGTAAGAGATTTGGTTATTAATTTTTTAGAATCAAAAAGAGTATTAATTCATTCTGAATTAATAACTCCTACTTTAGATATAATTAGTCATAATATAAATTATAAAAGAGTAGAAGCTATTATTGAAGCTGTTTGTAATCCTTATCTTTATGAATTAGGTATGTCTTTAGAAGTTGCTTCCTATCTTTCTTCTTTAAATGAAGATATTATATCACCTTTTGCAGCTATTTATAGTTGTAAATTATCTTCAGAAAATTTAAAAACTTATATGGAAATTTATAAAAATTGTCCTAATAAAGAAGTTGCTTATTATGTTTATCAAGCTTTTATTAATATAACAACTGTTGAACATAAATTTAATACAAATGTTGCGAAAATAATTAGCAAATCAAAAAGCTATTTAGCTTTTGACTTATATGTAATTGGTTCTTCAAAAGACTTATATGATGCTAACTTAACCGAGGAATCTTTAAAAGTTATGCAAAATGCTAAACCTTATAATTCTTATAAAGTTCGTCTTTTACTTATTGATAAGCATTTAATAGAAAATAAACAATCTTTAATTAAAGCAAAAATTTTATGTTTAAGTAAAAATGAAGTAGATACAAGTTTAATATATTATTTATTAAAGTCTGATTGCTTTACTGATAATATAAGTTCTATTTTAGCTTTATTAATTTTAGATTATAAAGTTTCGGAAAATATCGCGATATTAAAAGAATTATGTGGGGAAAGAGTTAAAACTTCCAGATTAGTAGCGGACATGATAGACTTTCTCAAAGACTTAGAGAAAAAACCAGTTATCTATAATTATGCTCTTAATTCTTTTAATAATATTTTAATTCCTTACTTTGGCTTAGAAATAAAAGCCCAAGCTTTAGAGACTGTGAAAGAAGAAAAGAAAGAAACAACTTATAATGATGCTTTAATGGAAGAATATCAATTACTTACAGAAACAGAAGTTTCCGTAAAAAACTTTGGAGAAAGAGTTAGAATGAGAATAAAAAAAGAAGCAGAAGATCAAAAATAATCTTCTTTTTCTTTACTTTAATTGACATTGGAAGAATTTGCCCCTTAAATTATAGTAAAATTTTTGTTATAATTTAAGAGATGGATAATGAAAAAGAAAAAGTTGTTTAAATCCAAAACGCAAATGATTATTTATATTATCTTATATATTATTTGTATAGGATTATTTGTTGTTATCGGAAATATGAATTATAAAGATAGTAGTGAAACTGAAGCCAAGAAATTTAGTAATATTTATAAAAATATTTCCGAAGATAATTTATATGTTTTTGCTAATGCTTCTGAGGTTTTAAATATTGTAAATGGTCGAAGTGGCGTTGTTCTTTTAGGCTTTCCTAAAAATAAATGGACTGGTTTTTATGCAGATTATTTAAATGAAGTTGGAAAAGAAATTGGTCTAGATAAAATTTATTATTATGATTTTCTAGATGATCGGGATGAATCAAATGGCACTTATGAAACATTAGTTAATAAGTTAAATGTGTATACTCCAGTTAATGATGAAGGCGTAACTGATTTGGCCGCTCCAACAGTTTTAGTAGTTAAAGAAGGAGAAGTACTTGCTTATTTTGATGAAACCTCAATCATTAAGGGCAATACCACTCCGGAAGATTATTACACTGAAAATGCCATTGCTTTAACTAAAGAAATGTTTAAAAATGTTTTAGAAGAATATATTAAATAGGTGATTGAATGGAAGATGGTTTTAAAAATAAATTTGGTTTTATTCTTTTTATTCTAATTGTTATAGGCCTTGCCACTTTCGGATTTTTCTATACGCGTTATACCATAGAGGAAATGAAAAATGCCAGTAAACAAGAAAAAGAAGAATATAAAGATTATAAAATAGATGAAGATAAAGATTATATTTATTATAAAAATGAAGAAACTATAAGTGAAGAAGGGGAAATTTATTATAAAGATGTTGTTATTAATTTAAGTACCCAAGAGATGTTAAATGAAAATTTAGAAAAAGAAAATAAAATTTATAAAAATAACATTCGCTATATTCAAGAAGGCGATTTGTTAAGTAGTGAGTTAAAAAAATATGATTATGATAATATCTATTCTTTAATGTTTCGAGAATATAAAAATTATGAATATAATAATTATGTTAGTTTAGTTTTAAAAGATTATAATTTTTCTTGCTTCGATGATATAACATTTAATAAAACAAGAAGTTATGTTTTCGATGTTAAAACGGGTGAAAGTTTAACGGAAGAAGAAATTTTAGAAATATATCATTTAACTATGGATGATGTTAAAGGCGCGATGAAAACTTACTTAGAAGGAAAGCAATCAAGCGTTGATGGGACTAATGTCATAAAGATTGATGAGACAATTAATGAATTAGATAATTATGGTTTATATATTAATGATTATGGTCATTTATGCATAACATATCTTGTCAAAACCACGCAAGTAGATTATAATGAAGATATGGAGGTTAAATAATAATGGATCTAAATACCGAAGTAAAAATGCAAAAAGCTATTGAATCATTAGATAGCAAATTAGTAGCCATCAGAGCTGGAAGAGCTAATCCGGCCATGTTAAATGGCTTAATGGTTGAATATTATGGCAATATGACTCCGATTAATAGTATTGCTAATATTACAGTTCCGGAAGCTAAACAATTATTTATAAAGCCTTTTGATCGAAGTGCTTTAAAAAATATTGAAAAAGCTATTAATGAATCAAATTTAGGAATTGCCCCAAGCAATAATGGCGAGATGATTATTTTAACAGTTCCTGAACTTACGGAAGATAGAAGAAGAGAATATGTTAAAATGGCTAAGTCTTTAGGAGAGGAAGCTAAGATCGCCTTAAGAAATATTCGTCAAGAAGATAATGATAAAATAAAAAAAGAAGAATTACCAGAAGATGAAGAAAAATTATATTTAGAAGATGTTCAAGAACTTATTAATAAATATAATAAAATTGTTGATGAAAAGGTTAAAGAAAAAGAAGAAGAATTAATGAAAATATAAAAAAGGGTTGATAAATATGGATAAAAAGGAATTTATAAATATGGATAAGAATTTCCATATACCACTAATAATTTCAGCATACTTAGTATTAGATGTAATATTATTATTTGTTTTATGCTTAATTGAAATAGCAGGTGTAAATCATAATATATTATTAATTATAAATTTAATATTAGAAGTTGTTATTACATTTATAGTGGCTTTAAAAGGTAATATTAAATCCGCAATAGTTTATTATATTTTGCTTTTAGTATCACCAGCATTTTTAAATGTTTTAGCTATGACAACAATTTATTTTACTAAACAGTTGCCATTTACACCCGTAGTCCTTCTTTTATTTAGAACAGGTTATACTGTTAAAGGAGTAATGCTTAATAAAACAATTAGATTATTATTATCATTTAGATTACCAGCTTTAATATCTATATTTATCAGTGTTATTATAAGAGTTATTAAAACGAAAAAAATTAGTTCACTTGAATAGTGAATTATTTTGTTGTCTTATTTTTATTTAAGTTAAAAACCTCATTTCCTTTAAAGAGATGAGGTTTTTAACTTAAACCAATGATGATCTAAATGTTACTTATTTTTTAAACGGATATTATTTCTAGTATTACGCTCCATTATAATCATTTTAATTCTTCTAACTTATTAATGATTGAAATAAAAATATGTCGTTTAAACAATAAAAGTATTATTTAGATAACGTCAACCTAATTTAGGTGGCGTGAACTCACACTTCCTATAAATAATACAAGAAAATAATTTTAGATGAGAGTATCAGTTTTAATTATTTTATTATTGTTGCTAACTATGTTAGCTGACAAAATAAAAGACGTCGTTCAAATAATAGAAATGTTATTTGAATAACGTCGACTATTTATTTAGGCGGCGTGAATTCACGCTTCCTATAAATTATTATATTATAATAATAGAAATAATACAAGAAAATAATTTTAGAATATTGATTATTAAAAAAAGTTTTTTGTTGTTCGCATGTTTTTCTGACTTCAAAAACAATAGTTTATTATCCTTTTATTAGGAATATTCAAATAGTTGGGCGTTGCCTTCATCTTAGAAGTGAATAACTTTTAAGTTTGGAGGTGATATTGTGAATAAAAAAGACATTCTAATTTTCTCACTTATAATTATCATTTATTCACTACTCAGAATTATCTCGGGAATTTATCAGTTTTGAAAGAGAAAAAATGAGGAAACCATTATAAAATGGTTATTTTTTTGTCAAATTT